>NZ_RJOH01000026.1:0-20558 GCF_003942995.1 Streptococcus mitis
TTGATTATAGATGACTTTTCGTCTATACTTAGGGGTGAACACAATGTGATACTTACAGTGCCACTTTGTGTGCGATAAACTATGAGCCTTTTGTGCCATATTTTTCTCCTTTCGCTTTACAATTGGCTTGAACACCTTTATTGTATCGCGTTCGGAGTTTTTTTGGTATAACCTTCGACGCGCACCCGCATAGCGGGTGGTTGTTTTGTCTCGCACCTAACGGAGCGAGACGGACTAATAGTCACATAACACAAAAGGTAGCCTACTGGCTACCTTTTTATTGCTCAAGAATTAAGCGTGTATGTTCTCTCTTAATACAGCGATTCATCACGATGTCATCACATCCACCAGCACGCAAGATCTCTTCCGCTTCTATACTTTCAAGCCCCAGCTGTGCCCAAAAAATCTTAGCATCAACCTTGAGAAAATCACGCGCCACATCTGGCAGAAACTCGCTACGACGGTAAACATTGACAATGTCTACAGGAAAAGGAATCTCAGCGAGGCTGGCATAAGCCTTTTCACCCAAGATTTCGCCACCTGCCGCCTTGGGATTGACAGGGATAATTTTATAACCCCGAGCCTGCATTTCCTTGGTCACTCGATTGCTCGTTGTTTCCTCACGGTCTGACAAGCCCACCACAGCAAGGGTTTTACTCGTTGCGAGATACTGACGAATCACGCCATCACTTGGATTGATAAATTCTTGACTCATAGAAATCCTCCTTTTTCATCAGTATAGCACAATTTGAAAAGGCTTGCATAATTCTACTACAAAAAAGGAGAACTAGCCCCCTTTTTATTTAGCCTCGTACCAGGTTGCACCTTCATTTTCATCTGCGATGAGGGGAACACTGAGTTGAATGGCTTCTTCCATGGTTTGTTTGACCAATTTTTTCATCTCTGCCAATTCAGATTTAGGAACTTCAAGTACGATTTCATCGTGCACTTGTAACAGCATCTTAGTCTGATAACTACCTGCAACCAAGGCTTTATCCAGCTGAATCATGGCAATCTTGAGAATATCTGCTGCCGAACCCTGAATAGGAGAGTTGATAGCTGTCCGCTCCGCAAAACCACGAATATTAAAGTTGCGCGAATTGATATCTGGCAACTCACGACGACGCTTGAAGAGGGTCTCTACATAGCCCTTATCACGCGCCTCACGCACCACTTCATCCATGTAGTTTTTAATACCTGGGAAGCGTTCAAAGTAGGTATCAATATAGGCTTTGGCTTCCTTACGACTAATACCCAGATTATTAGACAAGCCAAAGTCTGAGATTCCATAAACCACCCCAAAGTTAACTGCCTTGGCATTGCGACGGTCGTTTGCAGTCACATCCTCAGGACGTTCAATGCCAAAGACCCGCATGGCTGTCGAAGTATGGATATCTGCCCCCTCTTGGAAGGCATTAATCAAGTGCTCATCCTTAGAGATATGCGCCAAAACGCGCAATTCAATCTGTGAATAATCCGAACTGAGCAACACACTATCCTCCCACTCGGGTACAAAAGCCTTCCGAATGAGACGCCCCTGCTCCAAACGCACAGGAATATTTTGCAAGTTTGGATCCACACTAGACAAACGCCCAGTCTGGGTCAAATCCTGCACATAGCGAGTATGAATCTTTCCATCAGCTAAAATCCAATCCTGCAAGCCAATCACATAAGTAGACTGAATCTTAGCAATCTGACGGTAGTCGAGGATTTTCTTAACAATCGGAGCAATCGGAGCAAGGCGCTCCAAGACATCCACCGCTGTCGAGTATCCAGTCTTGGTTTTCTTAGTGTATTCTAGAGGAAGTCCCAATTTTTCAAAAAGAAGTGCCCCCAACTGCTTAGGCGAGTTGATATTAAACTCCTCACCAGCCAGCTCATAAATCTCCTGAGTTAGTTTTTCAATAACAAGGTCATTTTCTGCCTGCATCTCAAGCAAGGTCTCTTTCTTAACCGTAATTCCAGCAATTTCCATCTTGGCAAGGACAAAAGCCAGAGGTTGCTCCATATCATAAAGAAGCTCTAATTGTCCATTTTCACTGAGTTTTTCAAGCAAAATAGGTTCTGTTTCGACCAAAACGGCAAGTTTACGTGCCAAATGTTCTAAGAATTTCTCGCGTTCAGGAATGGCCTTCTTGACTCCCTTACCATAGAAAGTCTCATCATCAACCAAATAAGTCTGACCATAAAGACTAGCGATGGTCGCAATTTCATTGTCCTCCACAGTCGAAAGGAGGTATTTAGCCAATCGGCTATCAAAAGCAGGCGCCTGCAAATCCGCACCCAAACGATGCAAGAGAACTTTAGCTTTCTTAAAGTCATACACCCTCAAAGGTGTTTTTTCTAAAAAGGCCTTGAAAATCGGGTCTTGCAACAGCTCAAGCTTGTCTGTGGCATAGAGCTTATCTCCACAAGACCAAGCAAAACCAACCAAATCATCCGTATGGTAATTCTCACCAAAAAGCTCAAAATGGAAGATAGACTCTTCACTCAGCATATCTTGACTGATTTGGTCAACAATAGTAAAATCCAAACTCTCAGCCACATCAGCTGACGACACATTTAAAGCCTGCTTGAGCTGTTTGAAGCCCATCTCATCGTAGAATTTCCCAAGATTTTCCACATCTGGACCACTATAGACCAAATCCTCCAAACCAATCGCAATCGGTGCCTTGGTATCAATGGTCGCCAGTGTTTTAGACAAAAAAGCCTGTTCCTTATCATTGATGAGATTGTCCTTCATCTTAGAAGCCTTCATCCCATCGATATTTTCATAAATTCCCTCAAGCGAGCCATGCTCCAGCAAGAGCTTGATACCCGTCTTTTCACCAATTTTGGTAACCCCAGGGATATTATCCGACTTATCACCCATGAGCGCCTTGAGATCGATAAACTGAGCCGGTGTAATGCTCATCTTTTCCATGAGATATTCTGGCGTAAAAGCCTCAAACTCAGCCACACCTTTCTTGGAAATTTCAACCACCGTATGCTCATCCGTCAGCTGAATCAAATCCTTGTCCCCACTGACAATGGTAATATCAAAACCATCCTGCTCTGCTAGTTTATCCAGTGTCCCAATAATGTCATCCGCCTCATACTGGGCCAACTCATAGTGACGAATCCCCATATGATCTAGCAACTCACGAATAAAAGGAAACTGCTCCCGAAACTCATCTGGAGTCTTAGCCCGACCTCCCTTATAGTCCGCATACATCTCAGTACGGAAGGTGGTCTTTCCCGCATCAAAGGCCACCAAAATATGACTAGGCTCAACCCGCTCCAATAAATGACTCAACATCAACTGGAAACCATAAATCGCATTGGTATGCAAACCAGCCGCATTCTTAAAACGGTCCAACTGCTGATAGAGGGCAAAAAACGCCCGAAAAGCAACAGAAGACCCATCAATCAATAATAATTTTTTCTTATCCATACACCCATTATAAAGGAAAGCACCAAAAAATACCATTGAGAAGAGCGATACCCAATATTTTTCACACTTTTTCCGAATAAATAGATAGAGCCAAAGAATCCAGTAAACCTAGATTTGAAAATGTGCTATAATGAAAGGAGAAAGAGTATGGCATTACGTCATCCGGGCATCAGCCCAACCAATGATTTGGTTGCTAAGAAAATCTTTAATAATCCAGAAATCACTTGTCAATTTATCCGCGATATGCTAGATTTACCAGCAAAAAATGTGACTATTTTGGAGGGAAGTAACATTCACGTCTTGCCTTCCCTGCCCTACTCAGCGCAGGATTTCTATACCAGTATAGATGTTTTGGCGGAGTTGGACAATGGCACTCAAGTAATCATTGAAATCCAAGTTCATCATCAGAATTTTTTCATTAATCGTTTATGGGCTTACCTGTGCAGTCAGGTCAATCAAAACCTTGAAAAAATTCGTCAGCAAGAAGGCAATACTCATCAAAGTTACAAACACATCGCACCAGTATACGCTATCACAATCGTGGATAGCAACTACTTCCAAGATGACTTGGCTTTCCATAGCTTTAGTATGCGCGAGGACACGACAGGTGAGGCTTTAACAATTACAAACAATGGACAAGAAAATCATCTAGTAAAGATGGCTTTCTTAGAACTTAAAAAATACAGAGAAACCAGCAAAGATAAGGTTCGCAAGCCCTGGTTGGAGTTTTTCGGGAATAAGCCCTTTACCCAACAACCCGAGCGAGCCAGCAGTCAGGTAGACCAACTTCTGGACTATAAGAGCTGGTCCGAGGAGGACAGAAAAATGTTTAGTCAAATACGTATGCGTGAAGAACAAGCGTTATTGGCTCAGGATTATGCCTTGGAACAAGCTGAAGAAAAAGGCTTAGAGCGTGGGAAGGTTGAAGGAAGGGAAGAAGGGAAACTTTTTGCCTTCTTAGACATGGTTCGCCAAGGTCTCCTGACTTCCGAGGTTGCCAGCCAGCAGTTGGGCATGACCGTCGCTGAATTTGAGGCACTATTGTAAGTTTATAGAATAACATAAAAGTGAACAAAGCTGAAACATCGTTTTGTTCACTTTTTTCTTCTTTTCAACAGAACTCTCACTATAGTCCATATCACAAAAAGAGAAGGTCATAAATCCTTCTCTTTTATATCTTCAACTAATTAGTTTTTGCGTTTCACAAATGGAAGGGCACCAAGGAGCAATCCAAGGAATCCTAATGATGCAATTGCAACATTATCTTTTCCACCAGTATTTGGAAGTTCTTTCTTATCATCTGCTTTCGCAGCTGGGGCTTGATAAGTGTTATCTTGGCTAGTACCTGCTACAGTTGGTGCGACCGCAGGAGTTGATGGTGTCTCAGCTGTTGGTGTAGCTGAAGCATCTGTTCCAGGAGCTGATGGTGTTTTTGGTACAAGTGCAGGTTCATTTACAGCTGTGTTATCACTTTGTCTACCTTCTTCTTTAGTTGGGCTACCTGTACTATCACCTACTTTTTTAATTTCAGGATACTCTGGAAGTTCTTCTTGAACTAAAGCTTCACCTTTTTCTGATTTAGGTTGTTCAGCTGGTTTATTTTCCTCAGCAGGAGCGGGATTTGTAGTTTCTTCAGCTTTTTTATTTGCCGCATCTAATTCTTTTTCTGCTTCTTTTGCAGTTAAGCCTTCTTTGAATCGTTTCACAAAGTCAGATCTCTTTTTAGCTGCTTCTTCCTTTAATTTTTCAATTACTTCCTGTTTTTGTTTTTCTAATTCAGGATCATTCTTCGTTTCAGCTTTTTCTAACTCTGCAATTGCTGCTTTTAATGCTGCATCATAATTAGCTAAGAATTCTTTTTGCGCTGCTTCTTCTTTAGCTGCCGCTTCTTTATCTTCTTCTGCAGCCTTCTCATTCGCTTTATCGATTAATTTCTCTGCTTCTTCTACAGTTAATCCTTTTTCGAAGCCTTCTACGATTTGTTTTCTTGTTGCGTCTGATGCTGCTTTTAACGCTGCAATTGTGTCAGCTTTTGCTTTTGCTTCTTCTGGACTATTCGTTTCAGCTTTTTCTAATTCTTTGACAGCCTCTTCTAATGCTTTATCATAATTTGCTAAGAACTCGTCTTGTGCTGCTTTTNCTTTTGCTGCCGCTTCTTTATCTTCTTCTGCAGCTTTCTCATTTGCTTTATCGATTAATTTCTCTGCTTCTTCTACAGTTAATCCTTTTTCGAANCCTTCTACGATTTGTTTTCTTGTTGCGTCTGATGCTGCTTTTAACGCTGCAATTGTGTCAGCTTTTGCTTTTGCTTCTTCTGGACTATTCGTTTCAGCTTTTTCTAATTCTTTGACAGCCTCTTCTAATGCTTTATCATAATTTGCTAAGAACTCGTCTTGTTTTGCTTTTGCTTCTGCTTCTGCTTTTGCTTCTTCCGCAGCTTTTTTATTTGCATCATCAATTGCTTTTTCAGCTTCTTCTACAGTTAAACCATTTTTGAAACCATCCTCGATTTCTTTTTTCTGTTTAGCTGCTTCTGCTTTTAATTTTGTAATGGCCTCTGCAACTTGTTTTGCTAATTCAGGATTATTTTGAGTATCCGCTTTTTTTAATTCTGCAATTGCGTCTTCTAACGCTTTATCAAAATTCGCTAAAAATTCTTTTTGAGCTGCTTCCTCTGCTTTAGCTGCTTCTTCCTCTTCTGCTTCCTCTTTTTTAGCAATTTCTTCTATTTCATTTTCAGTAGCTTCTGCGGTTTTCCCTGTCTTGAACCCATCCTCGATTTTAGCTCTCTCTTTAGCTGCTTCTGCTTTTAATTTTGCAATTGTCTCTTTAATACTTTCAGCTGATCCTGGATCATTTTTTGCTTCTTCTTCTAATTCTTTAATAGTTTCTTCTAAAGCTTGATCAAAATTAGCTAAAATTTCATTTTGAGCTGTAGTTTCTTCTGCAGCTTTTACAACTGACGGTTGAGAAGCAATAAATGCGGATCCCAACATAGCAACACTAGCCAAGCTAGTTAAAATTATTTTCTTTTTATCCATTTTAAAAACCTCTTTTTTATAATATATTCCTTTCCATTATAACGTTTCTTAATGTCATAAGCAAGCAATATAAATAAACCCTTTTAATTCATTTAAACTGGAAAAATTTATCCTTTCTAAATCTTATCTNTTCTTCAATCCACTACAGTTGACAAAGAGCCAAAAAAGCTAAAAAGCAGGAGATTTCTCCCCTGCTTTGATTTAATTACTTAAAATTAAACCCATTCACCATTAGCATTCACAGTATACCCATTAATTGTAGTATTAACTGCCAAAGCTCCTGAAGAATATGAATAATACCATTTACCAGCTACTTGGAACCAACCTGTCTTCATAGCGCCTGAACTAGCAAGATAATACCATGTTCCACCTTGGTTCAACCAACCTGTCTGCATAGCACCTGAAGCATTGAGGTAATACCAATTGCCATCTACAAATTTCCAGCCTGTCTGCATAGCACCTGAACCGTCAAGATAATACCATGTACCATTGTCTTTTATCCATCTAGTACCCATTTTACCTAAACTATCAAAATGATACCAGCTGCCATTTATAAATTTCCAGCCAGTTTCCATAGCACCTGAGCCGTTAAGATAGTACCAATTACCATCAACTTGTTTCCAGCCAGTTTTCATCACACCAGTTTCATCCAAGTAATACCATGACCCATCTTTGACCCAACCTGTCTTCATTCCATCTTCTTTAGAGAAATAATACCAATCCAGTCCAATTTTCTTCCATCCAACATGACGATTTCCCTCATCATCGATGAAGAATTTTTTACCATCAATTAAAACAATACCTGGTTTAAGGACACCTTCCTCATCTAAGAAATAATGTTTCCCGTCTACTGTAATATCCCCTGTTAGACGAACACCTTCTTTTAGATAGTAAGTTTTATCATCAATTTTGATAAAGCCAGTTTTCTTATCACCATTTTCAACAAAATAGTAAACCTTATCAGCAACTTTTACAAATCCTAACTGTTTGAAACCATCTTTTTCATCTAGGTAGTATTGCTTATCACCTGCAGTCAATAGACCTTTTTTCATAGCTCCATCAGCTTCAAAGTAGTAAGTCTTACCATCAATTTTTTGCCAGCCGGTAACCTTTTTGCCGTCCTTAATATAGTAGACCTTCCCGTTCTCCGTTTTGAATTGACCTGCAGAAGTAGACTGGTTTTGATTATTACTATTATTTTGGTTAGTATTAGTCGTTGAATTTGAACGATAAATATGGTAAAGTGTATCACCTTTTAATTCACCATTAACATAAGTATAGTTGGCAATATCCAGACGACTGGTATCAGAAGCTGCAGATCCTGTACGTGGATCTTTAATATCAACTGGAACATCACTACCAGGTTTATATTCTACAAAACGAACTGCTTTGACAGAAGAGTTAGAAGTTGTTGAGCCACTATTATTGTTTGTACCAGTACCATTTTGGTTATTGTTCCCATTAGTATTACTAGTGCTACCATTGTTTTGGTTGTTATCTCTATGGTATGGATTGGTCTGAGTACCAGAATTCGTAGTACCTGTTGTAGCAGTTGGCGCATACATATGATACATAATACCATTCTCTTCTCTACTAGAAGTATAGATATAATTTGCAATTTCAGGGTGATTCTCAATAGATGCAGCTGTCACAGCAGATCCTGTTAGTGCAGTTTTGATATCTACAGGTCCACCATTTTTAAATGTTGCATAGTGGACTTCTTTAACCGTAGAAGTTGTTGAAGTCGTTGTTGCCCCTGTTTCAGCAGCTTTTACTTGTTGGACCGTAGCCATCGCTAGCACTGAAGTAGCTAGCAAGATACCTGTTAGTGTTTTTCTCATAGAAAAAATCCTCCTGTATTAAGATAATAAATTTATCTAAATTATATCCCTTTCCTATAATAAATGCAATAAAAAACATAAAAAGTGTAGAAATATTTAAGAGTAACAAAAAGAGAGCAGTTCAAACCACTCTCTTTGTTATTTTATACCCATTCACCGTTGGCATTTACATAGTAGCCATCGACTGTAGTACTTACTGCAAGGGCACCTGAACTATAAGCATAGTACCATTTACCACCAACTTGGAACCAACCAGTTACCATAGCACCTGAGCCTTTGAGGTAGTACCATGAATCACCTACTTTAGCCCAACCTGTTTGCATAGCACCTGAACTATTTAGGTAGTACCAAGTGCCACCATCTTGCAACCAGCCAGTTTGCATCTCACCTGAACCATTTAGATAGTACCAAGTGTTGCCATCTTTAACCCACCATTTTTGCATGATGCCTTCAGCGTTAAAATAGTACCATTTACCACCATCTTTAAGCCAACCAACTTGACGTTTACCTTCTTTATTTACATAAATCCAATGATTGTCAACTTTGTTCCAGCCAGCTTTAGTATCAGAATCATCTGTCAAGAAGTACGTTTTACCATCAACAGTGATTTCACCGAACTTACGCTCACCTTCTTCAGTAACATAGTAATACTTATCTCCAGCATCCTTGATAAGACCAGTCTTACGTTCACCTTCTGCTGTGATGTAATACCATTTACCAGCACTGTCTTTTACAATACCTGACTTGGTTGTGCCATCTTCAGCAAAGAAGTACCATTTTGCCCCAACTTTATGAGCTCCAGTTGTCACAACACCATCTTTGACAAAATAAGTTTTACCATTATCGGTAACAACTTCTGTCTTACGAGCTCCATCTGACACAAAATAATAGGTTTTTTCTCCTACTTTAATGAAACCAGTTTTCTTAACACCTTGTCCATCTAGATAGTAACGTTCAGAGGTGTTTTCAAGTACTCCGTGAGCCATAACACCTTCACTATCAAAATAGTAAGTTTTACCATCAACATTTGCCCAACCTTTTACAGGGTTTCCTTTATAGTAAAGATAACGATTCCCAGCTGACTCACGCCATTTTACATCCTTGTCAGACGTCTTATAACCCTGAGTATTTAATTCACTAACTGGAGCATCTGGATCATTTACATGATCTTCAATCTTTGTTCCTTTTTCAACAAATAGGTAATATTTTCTCCCACCTTCAACAAAAGTACGTTGGTATTCAAAACCATCAATTGATGGATGTTTTGAAATAGGTTGATTACCATCTTCATAAAAAACTGTCTTACGCTCCTGTGAGCGCCCATTAATCACTGTGACCCACTCAGTTCTATAAACAACTTCTTCCGCACTTACTGGACTAGCAGTAGTAGCAGAATAACTTGTCAAAACTGCTGCACTTGCCATTGTTAGACTAGCTAATGCTAGAGCTAAAGCTTTTTTATTCTTCATTTGAATATTCTCCATTTTTAAAAATTTAGGTGATAAACCTAGCTTTATTGTATCTTATTTTTTAAAAAAATTCTAAGAAAAACTGAACTTTTTATGTAAAAAATAAAAAGCAGAAGAAATCTTCTGCTTTTTTGATTAAACTAGATTATTTAACCCATTCACCGTTTCCGTTTACAGTGTATCCACCTACAGTTGTGTTAACTGCAAGGGCACCTGAACCGTCAACGTAGTACCATTTACCAGCAACTTCAAACCATTGGCTAGCTTTCATAGCACCTGATGCTTCAAGGAAGTACCATTTGCCACCGTCTTGCAACCAACCAGTTTCCATAGCACCTGAACCGTTTAGGTAGTACCAAGTGTTACCATCTTTAACCCACCATTTTTGCATTACGCCTTCAGCGTTAAAGAAGTACCATTTACCGTCAACTTGTTTCCAACCAGTAGCTTGTTTGTTGTTGTCGAAGTAGTGCCATCCGTTTTCACCTTGAACCCACTCAGTACGAGCAACGTTATAAGTGTCAGTTTTTTCGATTGTCAACTCACCGTTAACAAACATGTCTGAACCTTCACGTACAACTTCTTCTGCATCAAGTAGAGTACCTACTGTAAGATTAGCAGGAACAAAGTAACCTTTTGGAGCTTGATCAACACGGTAAACTACATAACCACCGTTTTCAACAGCAAACTCAACATCACCTGCTGCGTCAGTAGTTCCTTCAATTAAAGCTGGTTTTTTGTAGTTGTCAAAGTCTTCTGGTGTTTTGTATACTAAAGCAGCTACTTTAACACCTGCTACAGGGTTACCTTGGACATCTTTAACATGTACACGAACATGAGTACCATTACCAAATACATCTGGTAAAACCTTACCATCTTTACCGATACGATTTCTTACAGCGTATGGGTTTGTAGCTGGAGTTGCTGGTTTGTATTGGTCAGCATCAGCAACTACACCAGTGTGAGCTGAAACAACTGTGTTTCCGCTATAGTTAGCTTGGTCGATTTTACCAGTAAGTGGGTTTACACGACCAGTACTATAACCGTTGTTACCATCAGCTGAAACAGCTTGTACAGCACCAAATGCTGCAAGAGCGACTGCGCTTGTCAATAAAACTTTTTTCATCGTTTTATCTCCTTTGTTTTTCTTTAAAATATTTTTCGTAAGACTATCTTACTACCATACAGTATATAAATATTTGCAGGATTTGTCAAGGGTTTTCTTCTACTTTTTAAAGTTTTTACCCATTTTTAGAAAAAAAGGTGAAAAAAACAACTTTGCGAGAGTGAATACGCTTAAAATATCCTATATTCAAGTGAAAATCTCACAATTTTTTGATCCTTGAGTAAAATCATTCATATCTAATCCACATAGACAGTTGGACAGAACTCACTTCTGTAGTATTATCCTATAACCCCTTCGAAATGTCAAGCAAAAATGACAAGTTTTTTGATAATAACTTGCCATTTTATAAACTTTCTACTATTTAAAATGTGACCTTATAGCAAGGCCTCAAACTCTGCGACCGTCATGCCTAATTGCTGACTGGCTACCTCTGGTGTCAGAAGATTTTGTCGAACCATGTCTAGGAAAGCAAAGAGTTTTCCTTCTTCCCTTCCTTCAACTTTCCCACGCTCCAGTCCCTGTTCAATCCCCTCAGCTCGTCCACGCTCTAAACCTTGTTCAATACCTTGTTCCAGCCCCTCTGCCCTAGCTGTCTCCAAGGCATAGTCCTGTGCTAACAATGCTTGCTCCTCACGCCTGCGTTGTTCACTAAACATTTTCCTGTCCTCCTCGGACCAGCTTTTGTAGTCTAGCAGTTGGTCTGCTTGGCTGATGACTCGCTCTGGTTCTTGGGTAAAGGGTTTATTCCCAAAAAACTCCAACCACGGTTTGCGAACCTCGTCTTTGCTGGTTTCTCTGTATTTTTTTAATTCCAAGAACGCCATCTTGACCAGATGATTTTCTTGTCCATTATTGGTTATGGTTAAAACCTCACCTGTCGTGTCCTCGCGCATACTAAAGCTATGAAAAGCCAAATCATCCGAGAAGTAATTGCTGTCCACGATAGCGATAGCATATACTGGTGCGATGTGTTTGTAACTCTGGTGTGTATCACCTTCTCGTTGACGAATTTTTTCGAGATTTTGATTGACCTGACTGCACAAGTAAGCCCATAAACGATTAATGAAAAAATTCTGATGATGCACCTGAATTTCAATGATTACTTGCGTGCCATTGTCCAACTCCGCCAAAACATCTATACTGGTATAGAAATCCTGCGCTGAATATGGCATGGAGGGTAATACGTGAATATTGCTTCCCTCCAAAATGGTCACATTTTTTGCTGGCAAATCCAGCATATCGCGAATAAATTGACAAGTAATTTCTGGATTGCTAAAGATTTTCTTAGCAACCAAGTCATTGGTCGGGCTGATGCCCGGATGTCTTAGAATCATCCTCTTCCTCCTTTTATTATACCACAGTTTTAAATCTAGGTTTCCTAGATTCTCTGGCTCTATCTATTTATTCGGAAAAGAGATGAAAAAAACCTGAGAATCATCTCAGGCTTGGTCATTAAATCTTTTTCTCAATACTGAAAAGTGGAGAAAGTGGGCGTTTTTCATGGATACGTACAATAGCATCTCCTAGGAGATGAGCGATTGAAATCTGCTCAATCTTGTCAATCAAACGCTCTTCTGGCAGATAGATAGTATCCAAAACAACCAATTTCTTGATAGCTGATTTTTGGATATTGTCCATAGCAGGACCAGAAAGAACTGGATGCGTACAGCTTGCATAAACTTCAACAGCACCAGCTTCCGCAAGAGCATCCGCCGCATGACAAATCGTTCCAGCAGTATCAATCATATCATCAATCAAGATACAAGTCTTACCTTCAACCTTACCGATGATGTTCATGACTTCACTAGTATTCATCTTATCAACGCTACGACGTTTGTCAATGATAGCAATAGATGTTTTCAAAAATTCTGCCAACTTACGGGCACGAGTCACCCCTCCATGGTCTGGGCTGACAACCACATAGTCAGAACCAACCATGCCACGACGCTCAAAATAATCTGCAATCAGAGGAGCTCCCATCAAGTGATCCACAGGAATATCAAAGAATCCTTGAATCTGTGCAGCATGCAAGTCGATTGTCAACAAACGATCCACTCCAGCTACTTCAAGCATATTTGCGACAAGTTTTGAAGTGATTGGCTCACGCGCTCTCGCCTTTCTATCCTGACGTGCATACCCATAGTAAGGCATGACAACATTGACAGATTCTGCACTCGCACGCTTCAAAGCATCCACCATAATCAAAATTTCAAGCAGATTGTCATTTACAGGCGAACTAGTTGATTGTAGGATAAAGACGTGTTTCCCACGGATTGATTCTTCGATATTGACCTGAATCTCTCCATCTGAAAATTGGCGAACACTTGATTTCCCCAACTCTATCCCAATCTCCTGCGCCACACGTTCTGCCAATTCTTTATTAGAAGAAAGGGCAAACAGCTTTAAATCAGAAAAAGACATGATTTCCTCCGGTATATATGTATCGCTTGTGCTTTTCACAAGATTTTTCCATCTACCATTGTAGCGCTTTTTACACTATTTTTCAATCAAAAATAAAAGAAGGACAGCATATTTGTGCCCCTGCATCATTCTTTTGAAAAATATTCTAGTTCATCAACTCATTGTGCTTCTTAACAAAACGATAAGCATGATAAAAACCATAGAGAGTAATAGCCGTAACCACTGGAATCGCTAAAGGCAACTCTGTCTCCAATTCAACAAAAGGAGAGTTAAACAAGAAATGAGTTCCCAAGGCTAAAGCTAGGAAAATAAGCCCCCGTTTCTTGCCAACCTTCTGTCCTTTATAGGCTCTGTAAAGCAAATAAACACCTACTACAGCCAGACCTGAAAAAGTCCAGTGAGAGGCAATTCCTGAGATGATACGCTCTAAAATTCTCGAAATAGTAAAGTCAAAACCCTCTGGCAAATCCGTACGAATGTAGCCAATATCCTCAACCATTTGGAATCCCAAACCAGAAGCAATGCCTAGTAAAAACAAAGATTTTAATTTTCGCACAGGAACCAAAACTAAAACAAAAACAAGTGGCAATAATTTCAAGGGTTCTTCTACCAAAGGAGCCACAATCGCACTTTCAAAGGCATTTAAAAATGCACTATCTGGGAAAAGCACACCCAGTAAATCATGGATATAGGTATTCGCAAAGCTAGACAACCAACCCGAAAGGAACATCCCACCCAATAAAGACAAGATCAAGGCGTTCTTTGGCAATTCCCATTTTTTCCCAATACGGAAAAGGAAATAAAGAGCCGGAATCATGTAAAAGAGAGCTAGAAAGATAGAAACTCCCATTAGGCCATATTCCGCACCTGACATCGAACCATCCATATAATAGATGGTTTCATACTGTAAACCAATACATAGTAATAAAATAAAAATAAATAAAACGCTGTTTTTCTTCATACACTTCTTTCTAAAAATCGTTTTATAATTCTACGACGGTCATACTTCCTGTATCCACATCATAGACAGCACCAGAGATAATGACATCATCTGGTATTAGGGGGGACTTGATAAGGAGTTGCATGTCCTCACGTACACTCTCCTCTATATCTTGGAAGGGCAAGAAGTCCTGGTCTGACACATCGACACCTAGTTCCTCTTTCAGATACTCCTTAAAAGGACCATTTTCAAAGGTCTGAGCACCACAGTCTGTATGGTGCAATACCACAATCTCTCTTGTCCCCATTTGTTGCTGGGAAATAACCAGAGAACGAATCATGTCCTCAGTCACTCGGCCACCTGCATTCCGCAAGATATGAGCATCCCCAAGTGCCAAACCTAAAGCTTGCGCAACGTGCAAACGTGAGTCCATACAGGTCACAATGGCTACTCTAGTTTTGGGTTTAAGTGGCAGATTTAACTGCCCATGTAGGGCAACATAAGCCTGATTGGCTTGCATAAACTGTTCAAAATACGACACGATTTCCTCCTCGAAAATTTGATAGTCAAATATTTCTCCTATCTTATCATTTTTAAAAGGATTTGTCACAGATTAAGCAAAAGCCTTTTTCAAAACTTCCTGAATCGTTGTCACGCCAATGACCTGAATTTCCTTAGGCGGAGTGATTCCTGTCAAAGAATTCTTCGGTACATAAATCTTGGTAAATCCCAGCTTAGCGGCTTCGTTGATACGCTGCTCGATACGATTCACACGCCGAATTTCTCCTGTCAAGCCTAACTCTCCTACAAAACATTCCTGAGGATTAGTTGGCTTGTCCTTGTAGCTCGAAGCAATAGCAACTGCAACAGCCAAGTCAATGGCAGGTTCATCCAATTTGACACCACCAGCAGATTTGAGATAGGCATCCTGATTTTGCAAGAGAAGACCTGCCCGTTTTTCCAAAACAGCCATAATCAAGCTAGCACGATTAAAGTCAAGTCCCGTCGTCGTACGCTTGGCATTTCCAAACATGGTCGGTGTTACCAAGGCCTGAACCTCCGCCAAAATCGGACGCGTCCCTTCCATGGTCACAACGATTGATGAACCAGTTGCTCCATCCAAACGCTCTTCTAGGAAAACTTGACTCGGATTGAGGACCTCAACCAAACCGCCCGACTGCATCTCAAAAATCCCAATCTCATTAGTGGAACCAAAACGGTTTTTGACCGCTCTTAAAATACGAAAAGTGTGGTGACGCTCCCCTTCAAAGTAAAGCACCGTATCCACCATATGCTCTAGCATACGAGGACCAGCCAAGGTTCCTTCCTTGGTCACATGACCTACGATAAAGATGGCAATGTTATTGGTTTTGGCCAGCTGCATAAGTTCAGCCGTCACCTCACGCACTTGAGAAACAGATCCCTGCACCCCTGAAATCTCAGGAGACATAATGGTCTGGATAGAGTCAATAATAAGGAAGTCTGGTTGGATGCGCTCCACCTCAGCTCGAACACTCTGCATATTGGTCTCTGCATAGAGATAAAACTCGCTATCAATATCTCCCAAGCGTTCCGCTCGCAACTTGATTTGCTGGGCAGACTCCTCCCCACTGACATAGAGAACCGTTCCCACTTGAGACAGCTGGGTTGAGACTTGTAAAAGAAGGGTTGATTTCCCAATCCCAGGATCCCCACCGATAAGAACGAGACTTCCCGGTACCACTCCTCCTCCAAGTACACGATTGAATTCCTCCATCTCCGTCTTGATTCGATTGACATTGATAGAAGTCACCTCAGCCAGTTTCATGGGCTTGGTTTTCTCACCTGTCAAGGACACACGCGCATTCTTGACCTCGGCAACCTCAACCTCTTCTACAAAAGAAGACCAAGACCCACAGTTAGGACAACGTCCCAGATATTTAGGGGAATTATACCCACAATTTTGACATACAAATGTCGCTTTTTTCTTTGCGATGATAAACCTCTTTCTATATCTCTAACTCACACTCAATCACTTGGCAAAAATCAATCTTCTCATTTGGCACAAACTGACGCATGAGCATTCCGTGAGTTACAATGATAATAGTTTTATAATTTTTATATTTTTCCAAAGTTCTTAAAAAACGATGACGCATCTCCAGAGCAGTTTCATAGCGATAAGGAGAATCTTCAGGTAAACCTCCTTGATGTTTTAGATAATATTCATGAGCTACCAATACACTAGTTAAATCAGAGTTAGTACTATCTAAGTCTGGACGCCACTCATGAAAAAACGGCTCCACAAATAAGTCCAATCCTGTTTCAACCGCTATATAATGGGCTGTTTCTAAAGCTCTCGTCACAGACGATGAAATAATAATCTCTGCCTTTCCAAAACATGCAGTTTTAGCAACTTCTTTTGCCAGACTGCGACCTTTTCCTGTCAATGGTGCTAAATCACGACCAAAACCACTATAGAATTGCGGATTTTCAAGTTTATCAAGCATACTATAATCTGGCTCCCCGTGACGTACAAAGATAATCTTCATCCTAGTCCCCTGTCGAACCAAAACCACCAGTCCGTACACCGTCTGCCACATCTCCATCTGCAATTAAGAAAGGAGCAAAGACAGCCTGGACAACACGTTCTCCAACTTCAAGAACAACCTCTTGGTCTGTGATATTCTTCATCTGAGCAAAAATATGCCCTTCATTCCCAGGATTTCCATAATAATCCCCATCAATGACCCCAACCGAGTTAATTAAAACCAAACCCTTCTTACGAGGGTTTGAAGAACGATCATAGAGGTATAGGACCTCAGTCGGTTGCATATAAGCCTTAACCCCTGTCGGAACTAATACAATCTCTCCTGGAGCGATAACTGTACGCACAGCAACCTTTAAGTCGTAACCAGCCGCATGCGCTGTCTCACGCTTTGGCAATAAATTCTCATCTATAAAACTAGAAACCAATTCAAAACCACGAATTTTCATCATCTTCTCTTTTCTATTATCATTTATTCTAGATTATTCTATCTTATTTATTCGGAAAAAGCACGAAAAAAAGAGCACACAATTCAAATCGCTTAGGGCTGCTGGATTCCTCCCCTGACCCGCTTCACGCAGAACTGTTGCTCCACTATTTATTATATCACATTCCTATTCATTTTAAAAGCAAAATTATTTTTTCCGTCTATTTCTAAAAAAGTCCTGCATAATAGCTGCGCATTCATCTTCCAAAATTCCCGTTTCAACCTCCACACGATGATTGAGACGCTCATCTGTCAAGATACCGTACAAACTCCCAGCAGCGCCAAATTTCTGGTTTTTAGCCCCATAGACCACGTTTGGAATACGGGCGAGGCCAATCGCCCCACTACACATGACACAAGGCTCAATGGTCACAAAAAGCGTGCAATCAAGCAAGCGCCAGCTTTCCTCACTCAGATTCGCATTCTCTATGGCCATAATTTCCGCATGCATAACCGCTCGCTGCAGTTCCTCACGCGCATTATGCCCACGGCCAATGATTTCTCCGTCCTTGACAATCACACAACCAATTGGAATTTCATCGTGTTCAAGAGCAATCTCAGCCTCTTTCAATGCCTCTCTCATAAAGACTTCTTTTTCTTCAACTGTATAATTCATCAATTTCCCTTTTCCTACTTGTCGATTTTATTATTATATCATGAATCCCAAGACAAAAAAAGCCACCGAATGCGGTGACTTTATAGGGAGATTATTATGAAAAAGAAAAGTTTAGGATATTTGTTACAACAAGTTAGGAGGTCTTCTTGTAACTGTCTATAGTATATCCGACCTATCTTAAATAAATCTTAAAAATCTCTTAGGACCAAACACTTTCTAAAATATTTGTTTGTTCACGACCAGGACCTACTGAGAAAGTAGAAATACGAACTCCAACCAATTCACTCACACGACGAACATAGTTACGCGCATTCTCAGGAAGATCTTCCAAATTACGAACTCCGGTAATATCTTCTGACCAACCTGGCAACTCTTCATAGATAGGCTTGCAACGTTTCAATTGCTCAAGACTAGCTGGATAGTAGTCAATACGTTGACCATCAAGATCATAGGCCACACAGATTTTCACAGTATCTAAACCACTCAAAACATCGATAGAGTTCAATGAAAGGTTAGTAATACCAGAAACGCGACGGCTATGGCGCATCACAACTGAATCAAACCATCCCACACGACGTGGACGACCAGTTGTTGTACCATATTCATGACCGACTTCACGGATACGTTCTCCCACTTCATCAAACAACTCAGTTGGGAAAGGACCGTCTCCTACACGACTCGTATAGGCTTTACATACACCAACAACCTTGTCAATCTTACTTGGACCAACACCAGAACCAATCGTAACACCACCAGCCACAGGGTTTGATGACGTAACAAATGGATACGTACCTTGATCTATATCTAGCATAACACCTTGTGCACCTTCAAAAAGCACACGTTTACCGTTATCAAGCGCATCATTCAAAATAACAGATGTGTCTGTCACATATTTCTTGATTTGTTGACCATATTCGTAATATTCTTCAAAAATATCATCGAAATCAATCGCTTTACTATCATACAATTTTTCAAAAAGACGATTCTTTTCAGCAAGGTTACGTTCTAAACGCTCACGGAAAATATCTTTATCCAAAAGATCTGCGATACGAATCCCAACACGAGCAGCCTTGTCCATATAAGCTGGACCAATTCCTTTAATTGTAGTACCAATCTTATTGTCGCCCTTAGCTTCTTCTTGCAAACGGTCTAACTCGATATGATAAGGCAAAATAACATGCGCGCGATCAGAAATACGCAAGTTATCAGTTGTCACACCCTCCTCATGAAGATAGCTCAACTCTTTTACAAGAGATTTAGGATTTACAACCATACCATTCCCAATAACAGAGATTTTTTCAGGGAAGAAAATTCCAGATGGAATCAAGTGCAACTTAAATTTCTTACCATCGATCACAATCGTGTGACCTGCATTATCACCACCCTGGTAACGTGCAATCACTTCTGCATTCGCTGAAAGAAAGTCTGTAATCTTCCCTTTACCTTCATCACCCCATTGGGTACCTACAACAACAACTGAAGTCATAATCTTGTCTGAGCCCTCAGGCTCTTCCTTTCTCACATACATGGCAGGACTCTCACCTGCAATTATATCTTACAATTTATTATAAGAAAAAATCGCCTTTTTATCAAGAAGAAACAATAAAAAGATTTGCTATTTCCAACTATTAAAGAAAGTTTTAGAAAAAATTCCGGCTATTTATCATTATTTTCCCACAAAAAGTTAAATTTGTTCGGAAATTAACTCATATTGTCTCAACAAGCAACAAAACCCTGTTTCATTATCAATTTTTCAAGATACAAACGATAAGCAACACGATAATGGTAAACAATAAAATCCCGATGAGTCCCAATGCTATATCGGAAAAGATAATAAATCAAAAATTTAAAATGAAAATGTTCCCAGTCAAAATGATCTCCGAAGAACGTACCATACTCTTCTTCAATATTTCTATAAAAATCCGCCATCTGCTCATAAATTTTTTGTAACATAAGCATACACTCCTTTACTTTTTATAAGCTTATTCTAACAAAAAATTATAAACAGTTATTATCAAATCCTGAATTGCTCAAATACTAACCTCAAAAAGATAACAAATAGGAAAAGTTGACAGAATAGGAGGAAATCTACTACCTAAATTTCAAAAATTAAGATAATGGAAGCGGAAGGATTCGAATCCCTAGAAGGAGCGTATTTACAGTCCGCCACGTTTAGCCTCTTCGATACCCTCGATTAAAGTCCTAAAAAGATCTCCCTGCTCGAAAACGGAGGGCTCTGAAACTTTACTCAGCAAAAATATCTCACATCAAATAACACTAAATAGATTATTAATTAAATAAAAAAAGAGGACCAAACCTCTTTTTCTTAACTACTCCGCCAGTAGGACTCGAACCTACGACATCATGATTAACAGTCATGCGCTACTACCAACTGAGCTATGGCGGATTAAAGCTAAGCGACTTCCATATCTCACAGGGGGCAACCCCCAACTACTTCCGGCGTTCTAGGGCTTAACTTCTGTGTTCGGCATGGGTACAGGTGTATCTCCTAGGCTATCGTCACTTAACTCTGAGTAATACCTACTCAAAATTGAATATCTATTCAAACCAAGAAAACCATTCGCTTTCATATTCTCAGTTACTTTGGATAAGTCCTCGAGCTATTAGTATTAGTCCGCTACATGTGTCGCCACACTTCC
>NZ_RJOH01000027.1:0-18506 GCF_003942995.1 Streptococcus mitis
GAACTAGAGGTTAGTTTGTTCATATTAAATAATGACGAAAATCAATTTTTAGAAATAAATAGTATGACTAATTATAAATATTATTTAAAAGATGGGGAGTTTATTCGTATTAAGAATAATGAGAAATGTGATATGCATATTTTATTATCATCGGATTTATACGAATCAGATGAATTTAAATAGTGGAAAAGAGTTAACTTTTCTTAAAAGAACATATTAAAGAATATGAAATTATAATTTTAAAAGAATTTCGAACTTTTTTGCTAATTAAAAAATTGGAAAATATTTCGGACAACGTCAAGAATAAGAACTCTCGGATTAAGGAAATGCACCTCCTTAATCCTTTTGTTTTTTATAAGAAATAAAATCGCTTTCTTATATAATCTTTCGGAAAAGTAGTTGCTAAAAGATATAAAAATTGATAGAATAAGGATTGTCTAAAAAATTTTAAGGAGAATCTATCAAATGGATTTCACATGGGCAATTAAATATGCCACTGAATTTTTGGGAACTGCTATTTTGATCATTCTTGGTAATGGTGCAGTTGCTAACGTTGAACTTAAAGGTACGAAAGGTCACCAAAGTGGCTGGCTCGTTATCGCTGTTGGTTACGGTATGGGGGTTATGATTCCAGCTTTGATGTTTGGTAACGTATCAGGTAACCACATCAACCCAGCCTTCACTCTTGGACTTGCAATCAGCGGTCTCTTCCCTTGGGCGCAAGTAGCGCCTTATATCCTTGCACAAGTTTTGGGTGCTATCTTTGGTCAAGCCTTGGTTGTGGCAACACACCGCCCATACTACTTGAAAACTGAAAATCCAAACAATATCCTGGGTACTTTCTCAACAATCTCAAGTTTGGATCAAGGTACAAAAGAATCACATTTTGCAGCAACTGTTAATGGTTTTGTAAATGAGTTTGTTGGATCATTTGTTCTTTTCTTTGCAGCCCTTGGAATGACTAAAAACTTCTTTGGTTCTGAAGTGCTTCAATACATGAAACAAATGGCTAGCCAAGCAGGTCAAAATGTTGACTTTTCTGATTTAGCAATCAAAGCTCAAGTAGCACCACATACTGCTTCAGGACTTTCAGTAGCTCACTTGGCACTTGGATTCCTTGTTATGGCCTTGGTAACATCACTTGGTGGACCTACAGGACCTGCCTTAAACCCAGCCCGTGACTTGGGGCCACGTCTCCTTCATGCTTTCCTTCCAAAATCAGTTCTTGGTGAGCACAAAGGTGATTCAAAATGGTGGTATTCTTGGGTACCAGTAGTAGCACCTATCGCAGCAGCAATTGCGGCAGTAGCTATCTTCAAATTCCTTTACCTATAAGAAATTGAAACCGAGGAAATCCTCGGTTTTTTAGATGAAATTTTACGAAAAAAAGGTAAATCTGAGCATAATTTCTTGTAAAAAATTCTAAAATCCTTTAAAATAAAAGAGTTGGAGGAGTTTATGAATGTAAATCAGATTGTACGGATTATTCCTACTTTAAAAGTTAATAATAGAAAATTAAATGAAACATTTTATATTGAAACCCTTGGCATGAAGGCCTTGTTAGAAGAATCAGCCTTTCTGTCACTAGGTGATCAAACAGGTCTAGAAAAGCTGGTTTTAGAAGAAGCTCCAAGTATGCGCACTCGTAAGGTAGAGGGAAGAAAAAAACTAGCTAGATTGATTGTCAAGGTTGAAAATCCCTTAGAAATTGAAGGACTCTTATCTAAAACAGATTCGATTCATCGATTATATAAAGGTCAAAACGGCTACGCTTTTGAAATTTACTCTCCAGAAGATGATTTGATTTTGATTCATGCGGAAGATGACAGAGAAAATCTAGTAGAAGTAGGAGAAAAACCTGAGTTTCAAACAGATTTGGAGTCAATTTCTTTAAGTAAATTTGAGATTTCTATGGAATTACATTTTCCAACTGATATCGAAAGTTTCTTGGAAGTATCTGAAATTGGGGAATCCCTTGATTTTATCCCAGCTCAGGGTCAAGATTTGACTGTGGACAATACGGTTACTTGGGACTTATCTATGCTCAAGTTCTTGGTCAATGAACTAGATATAGAAAGTCTTCGCCAGAAGTTTGAGTCTACCGAATATTTTATTCCTAAGTCTGAAAAATTCTTCCTTGGTAAAGATAGAAATAATGTTGAATTGTGGTTTGAAGAAGTATGAAGTGGACCAAGATTATTAAAAAAATAGAAGAACAAATCGAGGCAGGGATTTATCCCGGAGCCTCTTTTGCGTATTTTAAGGACAATCAATGGACGGAGTTCTATATTGGCCAGAGTGACCCAGAGCATGGCTTGCAGACTGAGGCAGGACTAGTTTATGACCTAGCTAGTGTAAGCAAGGTTGTTGGGGTTGGCACCGTTTTTACCTTCTTGTGGGATAAAGGTCAATTAGATATTGATAGACCGGTAACAGATTTTTTAGCTGAGAGTGATTATCCAGATATCACTATTCGTCAGCTTTTAACCCACGCTACAGACCTTGATCCGTTTATTCCCAATCGTGATCTTTTAACAGATTCAGAATTAAAGGAAGCTATGTTTCATCTCAATAGACGAAATCAGCCAGCCTTTCTTTATTCGGATGTCCATTTTTTGCTGTTAGGTTTTATCTTGGAAAGAATCTTTAATCAAGACTTGGATGAGATTTTACAGGAGCAAGTTTTTAAACCTTTGGGAATGACGGAAACCAAGTTTGGGCCTGTTGAGCTTGCTGTTCCAACCGTTAGAGGTGTCGAGGCAGGTCTGGTACATGATCCAAAGGCTCGCCTCCTGGGCAGACATGCTGGTAGTGCTGGTTTGTTTTCGACTGTAAAGGATTTACAAATCTTTTTAGAACACTATTTAGCAGATGATTTTGCAAGAGATTTGAGTCAAAATTTTTCTCCTTTGGATGACAAGGAACGTTCTTTGACATGGAATTTGGAAGGAGATTGGCTAGACCATACGGGCTATACAGGTACCTTTATCATGTGGAATCGCCAGAAGCAAGAAGCGGCTATTTTCCTATCGAATCGTACCTATGAAAAGGATGAGAGAGCTCAATGGATTTTAGACCGCAATCAAGTAATGGACTTGATTCGTAAAGAAGAGTAAGGAGAGACATGTCAAACAGTTTAAAAGGGACTTTATTAACAGTTGTGGCTGGTATTGCTTGGGGCTTGTCAGGAACGAGTGGCCAATACCTGATGGCGCACGGAATTTCGGCTCTGGTTTTGACCAACTTGCGTCTTTTAATCGCTGGTGGAATTCTCATGCTCTTGGCTTATGCTACTGCAAAGGATAAAATGCTGGCCTTTTTAAAGGATAGAAAGAGTTTGCTGTCTCTTCTTATTTTTGCTCTAATTGGTCTCTTTCTCAACCAATTTGCCTATCTGTCTGCAATTCAGGAAACCAATGCAGGAACCGCGACTGTGCTTCAGTATGTTTGCCCTGTCGGGATTTTGATTTATAGCTGTATCAAGGATAAGGTAGCACCGACACTGGGAGAGATTGTTTCTATCATATTAGCCATCGGAGGGACCTTTCTGATCGCCACTCATGGGCAGTTGGACCAGTTATCCATGACACCTGCCGGTCTGTTCTGGGGTCTCTTTTCTGCTCTGACTTACGCACTTTATATCATTTTGCCCATAGCCTTGATTAAGAAGTGGGGGAGCAGTTTGGTCATTGGTGTGGGAATGGTCATAGCAGGTTTAGTCGCCCTTCCTTTTACGGGAGTTCTACAGACTGCTATCCTAACTAGTCTTGATTTTCTCCTTGCATTTGCGGGCATTATACTTATCGGGACTGTCTTTGCCTATACAGCCTTTCTAAAAGGAGCTAGTCTGATTGGACCGGTCAAATCAAGTTTGTTGGCTTCAATTGAACCAATCTCGGCGGTTTTCTTTTCCTTCCTAATTATGAATGAACAATTTTATCCCATTGATTTTCTTGGTATGGCAATGATATTGTTTGCTGTAACTCTGATTTCTTTGAAAGATTTACTCTTAGAAAAATAAAAAGACTCTTTGTCCGTGACAGAGAGTTTTTGCATAGTATTCTAATTATTTTCAAGATAAAATTCAAAGCGTTCGCCCACATACTGACTTTTTACGTATTCAAAAGCAGTACCATCTTCTAGGTAGGAAACCTGAGTTAAACCAAGAATAGCATGTCCTTTTTCAACTTCCAAATAGTGAGCAATTTTTTCCTTAGCAAGGCGAGCATAGATGGTCTGCTGTGATTTACCGATACGGTAGCCGTGTTTTTGCAAGGTTTGGAAGAAATGACTGGTGATTTCTTCTTTTTTAAAGTCCTTAATGAATTTTTCAGGAATAGAAGCAACTTCATAAACTAGAGGAACTTGGTCGGCATAGCGAACCCGCTCCATTCGGATAATATTTTCGGTAGGAGAAATTCCTAGTTTAGCAACTTCCTGCTCATTGGGAATGGTTTTTCTGTAGGAAATGAGTTGACTAGAGGGAACTTTGCCTTGGGACTTAACAATTTCAGTAAAACTGGTTGTCCCTCGCATCTTTTCTTGTACCCGAGTACTGGAAACAAAGGTGCCGCTTCCTACACGACGCTCTAAAACGCCTTCTTCGACTAATAGAGATACAGCTTGGCGAAGGGTCATACGACTGACCTCAAACTGCTCTGCTAAGTCTCGTTCACTAGGAAGCCTCTCCCCAATAGCCCAACGATGTTCGTCAATATCCTTTTTAATCTGATCATGGATTTTCATATAAGCGGGTAGCATATTTTTCACTTCATTTCTATCTTTTCTCTATTGTACCCTAATAAACTAGAAAAAGTCAAACTTCGCCTTGTTTAGTTGGTAATTCGCCCTTATTTGTGATAGAATATTGAAAAAAGATATTTCTTTTGAGAAAGGAAAAAGATGAGCAACATTTCAACTGATTTGCAAGATGTAGAAAAAATCATCGTATTGGACTATGGTAGCCAATACAACCAGCTGATTTCACGCCGTATCCGTGAGATTGGTGTTTTTTCAGAACTAAAAAGCCATAAAATTTCAGCTGCTGAAGTTCGTGAAATCAATCCTGTAGGAATTATCCTATCAGGTGGTCCAAACTCTGTATACGAAGATGGTTCATTTGATATTGACCCAGAAATCTTCGAACTCGGAATTCCTATTTTGGGAATTTGTTACGGTATGCAGTTATTGACCCATAAACTTGGAGGAAAAGTTGTTCCTGCAGGTGACGCTGGGAATCGTGAATACGGTCAATCAACTCTTACTCACACACCATCAGCTCTTTTTGAATCAACACCTGATGAACAGACTGTTCTGATGAGCCATGGTGATGCGGTTACTGAAATTCCTGCTGACTTTGTTCGTACTGGAACATCAGCTGACTGCCCATACGCAGCCATTGAAAACCCAGATAAACACATTTACGGTATCCAATTCCACCCAGAAGTTCGTCATTCTGTATACGGAAATGATATCCTTCGTAACTTTGCCCTTAACATTTGTAAGGCTAAAGGCGACTGGACAATGGATAATTTCATCGATATGCAGATCCAAAAAATTCGTGAAACCGTCGGTGATAAACGTGTCCTTCTTGGTCTATCAGGTGGTGTTGACTCTTCAGTTGTTGGGGTTCTTCTCCAAAAGGCTATTGGCGATCAATTAATCTGTATCTTTGTAGACCACGGTCTTCTTCGTAAAGGAGAAGCGGACCAAGTTATGGACATGCTTGGTGGTAAGTTTGGTTTGAATATCGTCAAAGCAGACGCTGCTAAACGTTTCCTTGACAAACTTGCTGGCGTTTCTGACCCTGAACAAAAACGTAAAATCATCGGTAACGAGTTTGTGTATGTATTTGATGACGAAGCAAGCAAGCTCAAAGATGTGAAATTCCTTGCTCAAGGTACCTTATACACAGACGTTATCGAGTCTGGTACGGATACAGCTCAAACTATCAAGTCACACCACAACGTGGGTGGTCTTCCAGAAGACATGCAATTTGAATTGATTGAACCACTCAATACTCTTTATAAAGATGAGGTTCGTGCTCTTGGTACAGAACTTGGTATGCCAGACCATATCGTATGGCGCCAACCATTCCCAGGACCAGGACTTGCTATCCGTGTGATGGGTGAAATTACTGAAGAGAAACTAGAAACCGTTCGTGAATCAGACGCTATCCTGCGTGAGGAAATTGCCAAAGCTGGCCTTGACCGTGATATCTGGCAATACTTCACAGTTAATACAGGTGTTCGTTCAGTCGGTGTTATGGGTGACGGTCGTACGTATGACTACACAATTGCAATCCGTGCTATCACTTCTATCGATGGTATGACAGCTGATTTTGCTAAAATTCCATGGGAAGTACTTCAAAAAATCTCAGTGCGTATCGTAAATGAAGTGGATCATGTTAACCGCATCGTCTATGATATTACAAGTAAACCACCTGCAACAGTTGAGTGGGAATAGTCATCTAAGGACTAATTTATGTAGTTTAATGAGCCAGTATCATTGGATACTGGTTTTTACTTTTCTAGACTTTTTGGCTACTTGTTAAAATTGGTTTATATTCGATAGTTTAACAATTATTATACAAAGTTTAAAAGATTAGAATTGTCAAAACAATCACTCTAGGCTTGATTTTATCACTTATTTACTATAAAATGAGAAGGAAAAACGTCAAACTTTTATATTGCAAATAGGAGAAATCATGACAAAAACATTAAAACGTCCTGAGGTTTTATCACCTGCAGGGACTTTAGAGAAGCTAAAAGTAGCTGTTCAGTATGGAGCAGATGCTGTCTTTATCGGTGGTCAGGCCTATGGTCTCCGTAGCCGTGCAGGTAACTTTACCTTTGAACAGATGGAAGAAGGCGTGCAGTTTGCGGCTAAGTATGGAGCTAAGGTCTATGTAGCTGCCAATATGGTTATGCACGAAGGAAATGAAGCTGGTGCTGGTGAGTGGTTCCGTAAACTGCGTGATATCGGGATTGCAGCAGTTATCGTATCTGACCCAGCCTTGATTATGATTGCAGCAACAGAAGCACCAGGTCTTGAAATCCACCTCTCTACCCAAGCAAGTGCCACTAACTATGAAACTCTTGAGTTCTGGAAAGAACTAGGCTTAACTCGTGTCGTTTTGGCGCGTGAGGTTTCAATGGAAGAATTGGCAGAAATTCGCAAACGTACAGACGTTGAGATTGAAGCCTTTGTTCATGGAGCTATGTGTATTTCCTACTCAGGTCGTTGTACTCTTTCAAACCACATGAGTATGCGTGATGCCAACCGTGGTGGTTGTTCACAGTCTTGTCGCTGGAAATACGATCTTTACGACATGCCATTTGGTCAAGAACGTAAGAGCCTTAAAGGTGAAATTCCAGAAGAATTTTCAATGTCAGCCGTTGATATGTCCATGATTGACCATATCCCAGATATGATTGAAAACGGTGTGGACAGTCTCAAGATTGAAGGACGTATGAAGTCTATTCACTACGTATCAACAGTAACAAACTGCTACAAGGCAGCTGTTGATGCTTATCTAGAAAGTCCAGAGAAGTTTGAAGCTATCAAGCAGGACTTGATTGATGAAATGTGGAAGGTTGCCCAACGTGAATTAGCAACAGGTTTCTACTATGGTACACCATCTGAAAATGAGCAGTTGTTTGGTGCTCGTCGTAAAATTCCTGAGTATAAGTTTGTCGCTGAAGTGGTTTCTTACGATGATGCGACACAAACAGCAACCATTCGCCAACGGAACGTCATTAACGAAGGGGACCAAGTTGAGTTTTATGGCCCAGGTTTCCGTCATTTTGAGACTTATATCGAAGATTTGCATGATGCTAAAGGAAATAAGATCGATCGCGCTCCAAATCCAATGGAACTATTGACTATCAAGGTTCCACAACCTGTTCAAGCTGGAGATATGGTTCGAGCTCTCAAAGAAGGTCTCATCAATCTTTATAAGGAAGATGGAACCAGCGTCACAGTTCGTGCTTAATAAATATGTAGGGGACGAAAGCTTTCTAGTTGCTTTCCCTTTAATCCTATTTACTAAAAGAACATTAGGTTAAAAAAATATATTAATTTCCATCCGAGATTTCATCTCGGATTTTTTCATTATTTTTCAGAAAGACCTAGATAATAGACGGATTTATTACAAGTTTTTTCCAAAATTTTCTATATAATAGACTTAAAAATAGTAAAATTGTAAATAATTTTCATTAAACGCTTTCAATGTTAGTAAAAAGTTGACAAATCCAATTTTTAGGACTAAACTAAGTAAGTAAATTTTAATTAAAAGGAGAATTCGTCATGAATTTAACATTTTTCGGTCTATGTCTTGCCTGTATGGGTGTATCTCTTGGTGAAGGTATGTTGATGAACGGTTTGTTGAAATCAGTTGCTCGCCAACCAGATATCATCTCAGAACTACGTAGTTTGATGATCCTAGGGGTTGCCTTTATTGAAGGTACTTTCTTCGTTACTCTTGTCTTTTCATTTATCATCAAATAAAAGAAGTATAAATTGAAAAAGGGAGGATTTTAGATGGAAGAAAGTATTAATCCAACCATCAATATTGGTCCTGTTACCTTTAATTTAACCATAGTAGTTTTGACTTTGTTGACTGTAGCACTTATTTTTGGCTTTATTTATTGGGCAACTCGAAATATGACTTTGAGACCCATAGGAAAACAAAATGTATTAGAGTATTTATTTGATTTTGTTGTTGGATTTACAAAATCAAACCTTGGTCCAATGATAAAGGATTATTCTCTCTTTTATTTCTGTTTATTCCTATTTATGGCCATTGCAAATAATATTGGCTTAATGGCTAGAATTCAGACTACAGATGGTGTAAATCTTTGGACCTCACCAACAGCAAATTTGTCATTTGACTTGGTCTTGTCTTTTACAATTATCTTAATGACCCACGTAGAAGGAATTCGTCGTCGTGGAATCAAAAAGTATTTAAAAGCATTTGTAACACCAGGTTTTATGACACCAATGAATCTCTTAGAAGAAGTTACCAATCTCCTTTCACTTGCATTGCGGGTCTTTGGTAATATCTTTGCAGGGGAAGTGATGGCAAGTATGTTAGTCCTACTTTCTCATCAGGCCTTCTATTGGTATCCTATTGCTTTTGGAACAAATCTAATCTGGACTNCATTTTCTGTTTTTATTTCTTGTGTACAAGCATATGTATTTACATTGTTATCTTCAATGTACCTAGGAAATAAAATTAATGATGAAGAATAGAAAGGAGTAGTTTATGAATGTAACAGTAGGTGAATTACTTGGTGATTTTATACTAATCGCTGGTTCCTTTATTCTCTTGCTAGTCTTGGTTAAGAAATACGCTTGGTCAAATTTGGCTAGCATTTTCGAACAAAGAGCAGAAAAAATTGCAGCAGATATTGACGGAGCTGAACAAGCACGTCAAAAAGCAGAAGTATTGGCTCAGAAACGCGAAGATGAATTGGCTGGTAGCCGTAAAGAAGCTAAGACAATCATTGAGAATGCGAAAGAAACAGCTGAGAAAAGTAAGGCTAGTATTTTAGCAGATGCTAAACTAGAAGCAGGACGCTTAAAAGAAAAAGCAAACCAAGAAATTGCTCAAAACAAAGCTGAAGCTTTACAAAGCGTTAAGGGTGAGGTAGCAGATTTGACAATCAGCTTGGCTGGTAAAATCATCTCACAAAACCTTGACGGTCATGCCCATAAAGAACTCATTGATCAGTATATCGATCAGCTAGGAGAAGCTTAATGGACAAGAAAACAGTAAAGGTAATTGAAAAATACAGCATGCCTTTTGTCCAATTGGTACTTGAAAAAGGAGAAGAAGACCGTATCTTTTCAGACTTGACTCAAATCAAGCAAGTTGCTGAAGAAACAGGTTTACCTTCTTTTTTAAAAAAAGTGGCAGTAGATGAGTCTGACAAGGAAAAAACGATTGCGTTCTTCCAAGACTCAGTGTCACCTTTATTGCAAAACTTGATCCAGGTTCTTATCTACAATCACAGAGCAAATCTTTTTTATGATGTGCTTGTAGATTGCTTGAACCGACTTGAAAAAGAAACAAATCGATTTGAAGTGACGATTACGTCTGCTCATCCTCTAACTGATGAACAGAAGAGTCGCTTGCTCCCTTTGATTGAGAAAAAAATGTCTCTGAAAGTGCGGAGTGTAAAAGAAGAAATCGATGAAAGTCTCATTGGTGGTTTTGTCATTTTTGCCAATCACAAGACAATTGATGTGAGTATTAAACAACAACTTAAAGTTGTTAAAGAAAATTTGAAATAGAAAGTGGTGTTCTTTTGGCAATTAACGCACAAGAAATCAGCGCTTTAATTAAGCAACAAATTGAAAATTTCAAACCCAATTTTGATGTGACTGAGACAGGTGTTGTAACCTATATCGGGGACGGTATCGCGCGTGCTCACGGCCTTGAAAATGCCATGAGCGGAGAGTTGTTGATTTTTGAAAACGGCTCTTATGGTATGGCTCAAAACTTGGAGTCAACAGACGTTGGTATTATCATCCTAGGTGACTTTACAGATATCCGTGAAGGCGATACAATCCGCCGTACAGGTAAAATCATGGAAGTCCCAGTAGGTGAAAGTCTGATTGGTCGTGTTGTGGACCCACTTGGCCGTCCAGTTGACGGTCTTGGAGAAATCCACACTGATAAAACTCGTCCAGTTGAAGCGCCAGCTCCTGGTGTTATGCAACGTAAATCTGTATCAGAACCATTGCAGACTGGTTTGAAAGCTATTGACGCCCTTGTACCGATTGGTCGTGGTCAACGTGAGTTGATTATCGGTGACCGTCAGACAGGGAAAACAACTATTGCGATTGACACAATCTTGAACCAAAAAGGTCAAGATATGATTTGTATCTATGTCGCGATTGGACAGAAAGAATCAACAGTTCGTACGCAAGTAGAAACACTACGTCAGTACGGTGCCTTGGACTACACAATCGTTGTGACAGCCTCTGCTTCACAACCATCTCCATTGCTTTTCCTAGCTCCTTATGCTGGGGTTGCCATGGCGGAAGAATTTATGTACCAAGGTAAGCATGTTTTGATCGTTTATGATGATTTATCAAAACAAGCGGTAGCTTATCGTGAACTGTCACTCTTGCTTCGTCGTCCTCCAGGTCGTGAAGCTTTCCCAGGGGATGTTTTCTACCTTCACAGCCGTTTGCTTGAGCGCTCAGCTAAAGTTTCTGATGAACTTGGTGGTGGATCAATTACTGCCCTACCATTTATCGAGACACAAGCAGGAGATATCTCTGCCTATATCGCAACCAACGTGATTTCAATCACTGATGGACAAATCTTCCTTGGTGATGGTCTCTTCAATGCGGGTATTCGTCCAGCCATCGATGCGGGTTCATCTGTATCTCGTGTAGGTGGTTCTGCACAAATCAAAGCCATGAAAAAGGTTGCTGGTACACTTCGTATCGACCTTGCTTCATACCGTGAGTTGGAAGCCTTCACTAAGTTTGGTTCTGACTTGGATGCGGCAACACAGGCTAAGTTGAACCGTGGACGTCGTACAGTTGAAGTCTTGAAACAACCTGTTCACAAACCATTACCTGTTGAGAAACAAGTAACCATTCTCTATGCTTTGACACATGGTTTCTTGGATACTGTTCCAGTAGATGATATTGTTCGTTTCGAGGAAGAGTTCCATGCCTTCTTTGATGCTCAACATCCAGAGATTTTGGAAACCATTCGTGATACAAAAGACTTGCCAGAAGAAGCAGTCTTGGATGCTGCGATTACAGAGTTTCTCAATCAAACCAGCTTCCAATAAGAATAGAGGTGTCAGATGGCAGTATCTCTAAATGATATTAAAACAAAAATCGCCTCAACAAAAAATACGAGTCAAATCACAAATGCCATGCAGATGGTATCAGCTGCTAAGCTAGGTCGTTCTGAAGAAGCTGCTCGCAACTTCCAAGTTTATGCTCAGAAAGTTCGTAAACTTTTGACGGATATTCTTCATGGGAATGGAGCTGGTAGTTCAACCAATCCGATGTTGATTAGCCGTCCAGTTAAGAAGACAGGCTATATCGTCATTACATCAGACCGAGGTTTGGTTGGAGGTTATAATTCTTCTATTTTGAAAGCCGTTATGGAGCTGAAAGAAGAATACCATCCAGACGGTAAAGGTTTTGAAATGATCTGTATTGGTGGAATGGGAGCTGATTTCTTTAAAGCTCGTGGTATTCAACCACTTTATGAACTACGTGGCTTGGCAGATCAACCTAGCTTTGATGAAGTTCGTAAGATTATTTCAAAAACAGTTGAAATGTACCAAAATGAACTTTTTGATGAGCTCTATGTTTGCTACAACCACCATGTCAATACGCTAACTAGTCAAATGCGTGTGGAACAAATGCTTCCGATTGTTGACTTGGATCCAAATGAAGCGGATGAAGACTACAGCTTAACTTTTGAATTGGAAACCAGCCGAGAAGAAATTTTGGAGCAGTTGTTGCCTCAGTTTGCAGAAAGTATGATTTACGGGGCTATTATCGATGCCAAGACAGCTGAAAATGCTGCTGGTATGACAGCCATGCAAACAGCGACAGATAATGCTAAGAAAGTCATTAATGATTTGACAATTCAGTATAACCGTGCCAGACAGGCGGCGATTACACAAGAAATTACAGAAATCGTAGCAGGAGCTAGTGCCTTAGAATAGGCTCTAGTCCAGCTCGTATGAAAATGAACTTATACTCAATGAAAATCAAAGAGCAAACTAGGAAGCTAGCCGCAGGCTGTACTTGAGTACGGTAAGGCGACGCTGACGTGGTTTGAAGAGATTTGCGAAGAGTATTAGGACCTAGTTGAGCTAGGAACTGACAGTATCTTATATAGAATAGGAGAAGGAGATGAGTTCAGGTAAAATTGCTCAGGTTATCGGTCCCGTTGTAGACGTCTTGTTTGCAGCAGGGGAAAAACTTCCTGAGATTAACAATGCACTTGTCGTCTACAAAAATGACGAAAGAAAAACAAAAATCGTCCTTGAAGTAGCCTTAGAGTTGGGAGATGGTATGGTTCGTACTATCGCCATGGAATCAACAGATGGTTTGACTCGTGGAATGGAAGTATTGGACACAGGTCGTCCAATCTCTGTACCAGTAGGTAAAGAAACTTTGGGACGTGTCTTCAATGTTTTGGGAGATACCATTGACTTGGAAGCTCCTTTTACAGAAGACGCAGAGCGTCAGCCGATTCATAAAAAAGCTCCAACTTTTGATGAGTTGTCTACCTCTTCTGAAATCCTTGAAACAGGGATTAAGGTTATCGACCTTCTTGCCCCTTACCTAAAAGGTGGTAAGGTTGGACTTTTCGGTGGTGCCGGGGTTGGTAAAACCGTCTTAATCCAAGAATTGATTCACAACATTGCCCAAGAACACGGTGGTATTTCAGTATTTACCGGTGTTGGGGAACGTACTCGTGAGGGGAATGACCTTTACTGGGAAATGAAAGAATCAGGCGTTATCGAGAAAACAGCCATGGTATTTGGTCAGATGAATGAGCCACCAGGAGCACGTATGCGTGTTGCTCTTACTGGTTTGACAATTGCTGAATATTTCCGTGATGTGGAAGGCCAAGACGTGCTTCTCTTTATCGATAATATCTTCCGTTTCACTCAGGCTGGTTCAGAAGTATCTGCCCTTTTGGGTCGTATGCCATCAGCTGTTGGTTACCAACCAACACTTGCTACGGAAATGGGTCAATTGCAAGAGCGTATCACATCAACCAAGAAGGGTTCTGTAACCTCTATCCAGGCTATCTATGTGCCAGCGGATGACTATACTGACCCAGCACCAGCAACAGCCTTCGCTCACTTGGACTCAACAACTAACTTGGAACGTAAGTTGGTACAATTGGGTATCTACCCAGCCGTTGACCCACTTGCTTCAAGCTCACGTGCCTTGGCACCTGAAATCGTTGGAGAAGAGCACTATGCAGTTGCTGCTGAAGTAAAACGTGTTCTTCAACGTTACCATGAATTGCAAGATATCATTGCTATCCTTGGTATGGATGAGCTTTCTGATGAAGAAAAGACCTTGGTTGCTCGTGCCCGTCGTATCCAGTTCTTCTTGTCACAAAACTTTAACGTTGCGGAACAATTTACTGGTCAGCCTGGTTCTTATGTTCCAGTAGCTGAAACTGTTCGTGGCTTTAAGGAAATCCTTGATGGTAAACACGACCACTTGCCAGAAGATGCCTTCCGTGGTGTAGGTTCTATCGAAGATGTGATTGCAAAAGCTGAAAAAATGGGATTTTAAGAGGTGATCTATGGCTCAGTTAACTGTCCAGATCGTGACACCAGATGGTCTCGTCTATGATCACCATGCCAGCTATGTATCGGTTCGAACTCTGGATGGTGAGATGGGGATCTTGCCACGACATGAAAATATGATTGCGGTTTTAGCAGTTGATGAAGTAAAGGTAAAACGTATTGATGATGAAGATCACGTGAACTGGATTGCAGTAAACGGAGGCGTTATTGAAATTGCCAATGATACCATCACAATCGTTGCTGATTCTGCAGAACGTGCTCGTGATATCGATGTTAGTCGTGCAGAACGTGCCAAACTTCGAGCAGAGCGTGAAATTGAAGAAGCACAAGACAAACACTTGATTGACCAAGAACGTCGTGCTAAGATTGCACTTCAACGTGCCATTAACCGTATTAATGTCGGAAAAAGACTATAATAAAAAAAGAGCCTGAGACTATTGTCCCAGACTCTTTTTTATTTTCAGGAGGCAAAATGATAACAGAATTACAATCAACACGCTATATTGTCGTTTCATTTTTAATACGTGAAATGGAAATTGATATTGTTGAGGCCCTAACTATTATGGCTGAATTAGAAAAAAGTGGCTTGGTTCAGTTGGAATCAAGTGGAGATTTAATACTCAAAGAACTTGGAAGAGCGCACAAAATCCCCTCATCTGAAAGCGTTTCAGATTAAGTTCCGCTATGGCGGAAGTTAGTGTGAGACGTTTGAATGCGGTTAAAGGTTAGTTTTTAGAACTTATGTTGGAGTAATTTAGACGACTGGCAGACGTCTTCTGCAGGTACTTTAGAAATGCCGAGAAGTTTAGGAATTTCTTCTCCATAGGTAAATACAAAGAGCTCATAGGCTGACTTTCCATTCAAAGCAGCACGTTTGACGCTGTTGACATGCGAACAAACGAGATTAATATCCTCTTGAGTTAAATTGTCAAAAGAAGTTCCTTTAGGTAGAATGTCGCGAATCAGCGTGTGATTTTTCTCAATTCTCCCTTTCTGGTCAGAGCGATTAGGGTCACAAAAGAAGAGTTTACTCTCTCCTCGCACATTCATTTCGATATCATCAACCCTGGCAAACTCTCCACCATTATCGGTAAGAATGACAGGAAAGAGTTGGAAGAAATCTTTATCCGCTTGGTGAAGAGTGTTCTTGATATCATTGCGATCTGAAAGGTTAAGGTGTTTGTGTTTTGTCATAGTAGATCTCGTTTCTAACTCAAACGTCTCATACTTAATTCCACTATAAAAATTGGTTTTATACTAATTCCCACTTTGACCAGACAAGTGGAAGTTACTTTGAGAAGTTACGCCAAAATTTTTAGCGTATACAGGATTGTGTTTTTTGTTGAAGAATTATGATTAAACTGCTATAATGAATAGATGGTTTGATGTGTATTATCGCAAAATAGTATAGATTATCTCATGTTGTTATAATTTGTTTTTTGAATAAATTGCTATATTTGTAGCTATGAGAACTATAGTAATTTTTAGTTATCAAGGCATCAATCATAATTCATTATTTTAGAAGCACTGCATCCCGTGTTTTTTATTTTGAATTAGTTCAGTTAACAAGAGGAGGACAAATGGAACAAAAATCGAATTCATTAAGTAGAGTCAAGCGACATCAGAGTGAGAAGGTGTTACGCTTTTCAATTCGTAAATATAGTTTTGGAGCAGCATCAGTAGCTGTTGCAGCTCTGATGTTTTTAGGAACACACGGAGTAAGTGCAGATAATCTTGAGGTCAAACCTGATGGAGTTACTGCAGATGTAGTTGACAATAAAGTCAGAGAAGATAAAGCAACCAATATTTTAGTAGACGATTCGAGAACTGCTGAAGTTGCAAATGCCACAGCCAACACCACAGGGACTCCTGTTGCTTTCGAAAATAAAGTAGAACCACCAAAGGATACTGTTGTTCCTAATTCAGTTGAAGCACCTAATTTGAAACAACAAAAAGTCGATACTGTCGATAAAACTAAACTACGTAAAGTGGTTGGCGAACTAAATCAACTTTTAGACAGCAAAAAAACATTAAAATCTTCAGTTGTTTCTTTGATTAAAGTGAGATTATTAAAGGCACAAGTGTTGTTAACTAGTTCTGATGCAGTACAAGGTGATATTGATAGTCTGGCAGAAACGTTGTCTAATGATTTTACAACGTTATCAAGCTTAAAAGATGAGGAATTACAAAACGAAGAACATTCTAATAATGCAGAAGATGTAAACCGCGTTGCAGGTTCAGAAGAAGTTGGCTCATCAGTCAATGGTAAGAATAAACTCAATGCCTCAGTTGCAGAATTAGAAGCGGCAGTGCTCGAGTTGCCAGAAGATGAATCAACTAAAGAAGTCCTTGGTAAAGCGAAAGAACTGTTATCGCTAGCACAGAGTACACTAGCAAATACGACTGTAGCTGCTAGTGAGGTCGAAGATTTGACTGGACGCGTGAAGCGAATGTTTAACTCTGTTAAGATTGCTACCCTACGTTTAACTTCGGGTTCACATGATCCTCGTAATGGACGAAATATGGGTGTTGGTTCGCAATTTAGAGCAGATTCTTCGACAACTTCAGGAGCATTAACTAATATTAAATATTTTGCTTCTGTAAATCCGAGAGGTACGACAAGAAATAATAATCCAGAGCTAACAAAAACTAAAACAGACATTAAGTCATACTATGTGCAAGATTCTGAAGGAAAATGGATTGTTTATGACGTCTTCTTCAATAATAATGCTAAAAGAATTGTATCTCCGGGGCAAAAACAACACTACTATTTCCAACTTCCATTTAATATTATGGATTCTAGCAATACGGTTAGAGATCTTACTTTTACACGTTATAGAAGCGTAGGTGGAACTAGATTATCAGATGGATTTGATGGATTCGTTCCGTATGGAAATGAAGCGAGAATTTCTCAGGGAGAAGTGTTTGCTGGACAAAAAGATAGAATTTTCAACAACGATAGATATACTATGTATGACCCTAATTCAGGGGCTTATACTGATGATAGAAAAAAACAAGTATTCAAATCTAATGCAAATGATCAAACATTGAATACAGCCGTAAGAGATAAAAACGGAAATTATCCTCGAGCATCTTATTATCTAGGTTTAGATATAGCACCTGGAGAAAACTTAGAATATGCGATTCATATGCATGCTAAGGTTAAATTGAAAAATGATGTGACAGAAGCAGAAGCAAATAGATATGGTCGAGTTTTTGCTGCTACTGTGGGAGAGCAGATTGCATCAAATGAATCTTATGTTATGTATGGGACTACAGCTCTAACTCCTAGAGATACAACACCACCAACTATCACAGCCAATAATGCTACAGTAACTAGAAATGAAGCAATACCAGCTATTTCAGTGACTGCTGTTGATAACAATGGCGGAGTTGGAATGCGTACCACAAAACCAATAGAAGTCACAGGCTTACCGACAGGCTTAAGTTATGCCAATAACCAAATTACAGGAACTCCAACGGCAGCTAAAGGGAATTACAATGTAACGATTAAAGCCTATGATAAGAACAATAATCCTGCCACAAAAAATATTGTTATTACGGTACAAGAACAAACGGCTAAGTATAATCCGACAGGTGCAGAGCTAACGGTTAATCAAAACCACGTGCCTACAGATGCGGAAATCACAGGAAAAGTAAGCGGTCATGGACCAGGAACGCTTACAGTCGTAAGTAAACCAGCAACAGCTACTGCAGGTAATGCCGGAAACGCAGTCGTAAGAGTTACTTATCCAGATACATCAACAGATACTGTTAATGTACCAATTAAGGTAAAAGACGTAACAGGACCGACAGTCACAGCTAATGGCGCAACCGTTACAAGAAAAGAAGCGATTACGGCGATTCCAGTAACAGTAGCGGATAATACAGGTGGGGTTGGTTTACGTGGTCAAAACCCAGTTCAAGTGACAGGTTTACCGACAGGCTTAAGTTATGCCAATAACCAAATTACGGGAACACCAACGGCAGCTAAAGGGAATTACAATGTAACGATTACAGCCTATGACAAGAATGACAATCCTACTACAAAAACGATTACAATCAAGGTTCAGGACCAAACGGATAAGTATAATCCGACAGGTGCAGAGCTAACGGTTAATCAAAACCACGTGCCTACAGATGCGGAAATCACAGGAAAAGTAAGTGGTCATGGGCCAGGAACAC
>NZ_RJOH01000028.1:0-17056 GCF_003942995.1 Streptococcus mitis
CTCTGAAAGTTAATAATCAAAAAATATATTTAATGAAAATGTACTGTTAATCAAAAAACAATCTCTTCAAATTCATAGTTACGATGTTTTCTATGAATTCCAAAAATCTTTTTCGGTAAGTTATCTTTTACTATTGTTCTTTTCATTTATACCCCATTTCAATAAATCTATGTGATTACAATTAATTTTAACTATCTAGAAAATCTTTTAAAATTTCAAAAACTTCATTCCGATCCAATAAAATATCATCATTTTGAGGAATAGTTGATATCACAGACTCAAGTTCTATCACAAAACGGTGCATTTCTGCTTTCACCGTGTCACTTGAGGTTATATTTGACAGTTTTTCACTCCCTAGTAATAAAGCTGTTAATCGAGTAATATCGTTCAAATGTTTTTTAATGGCTTTACTTAAACCTTGAGTACCTGTGGCAGAGCGTTCTCTCATATCCAACCAAGCTTTAGCCTTGAAAATAATTAAACCACGATTACTCAACACCGAGTATCCCTGAATGGATTCTTTTTCATGCACCAATATATTATAATAATCCTTATCCAATAATAAGGCCGACAAACTAGCATCTTCATCAAAATGTAAGGGTGTTTCTCTCCCCTCCTTCTTTAATGGGTATTCTGGTAAAATACTAAATAGTTCAATCATAGAAGGAAACTCAGGTTTATTTGTTGTAAATCGAAATAGCTGTGCTTTTTCATCCTTCTGACTTCCTTGATATTCTCCCAATTCTAAAAAGTGATTCAAGGTATCATAAAATTCCTTATTTTTTAATTCATCAATGATTACCATATCATAATCTTTTGTTGTCCGACTTTTAAATCCTTGCGAGTCCAATACAATAGAGGTTGCAGTCCCTCCAATCAAAACATAATAGTCTTGAAAATTCGCAAACATTTCTTGAAAAATAGCTTTCGTATTAGCTGGCATCATCTTCTCCTAGATACTGTAATATATTACTTTTTAGTACTTCAATCTCTTCCTCCACACGTGGATCATCATCATCTTTTAAGGTCAAATAAAGAGAAATAGGATCTACAAACTGTCTATCTTGATTTTCTTTAAAATCGTTCCAAAATTCAGATACAAAAGGACTATATCGCCATATCTCTAATACCTTGCCTTCTAAAACATGCTGAGATAATGGCAAGGATAATTTATTGAATTGTCTATGCGATATGACATAGCTACTATTTTCATCCGATTCAGCTAAAAAAGTCAAATAAGATAAAGCATAAGTACCACCGTATAGAAGCCTAGAAGCAGATTTTATATTCTCTAAATCTACATTGGGCAATAAGAGCCGTTTTTTGATTGGATTAAATAAATAGGACTCTGATTTTAAGAATAATTCTTTCTTTGATGCAGTATAGGTGTAAAGTTTATTTGGCTTATTTAACCAATCTAAAGTTTTAAAAGTCCTCAAACATCTATAAATCGTTGAGTTTGGAAGTCCAGTTACCTGTGAAAGCATATCAACATCTACTACTTTTTGACCTTTTGTCAATAAAAAGGCAATCCAAGTTAATTGTTCGCTAGGTGTTAATTCTTTAGATGTTGCAACATCATCATTAGCATTCAATACTAATCCCAATGGAGGAAAAAAGAGATTTCCCTTGAAATCTACAAAAGGAACTCTAGCTTGAAGGAGTTGTTTTTTTTCAATGTCTGATAGCTTTGAAAATACCAAAACAACGTCCATGCTAGCTTTTTCGCCCATAATACGAGCTTGAGTAACAAATGAGTCTAAACTTCCTCTTCTCTTTTCTTTAATCAATAAAAATGACTCCTTATGAAACTTCATTTGAGCATATTGAAATCTTTTTTCAAAACTAATTGGTAAAGTTAAAGCTATTTTTTCAACACTTACATTAATATAAAACGATTGAAAAATAGNAATTATCTTTTTAACATTCATTGTTTTTCCTTTTTATCATTTTATCCGTATTTTATCATTTCAAATGAGAAAATGCAAGTTTTTTGATAATAAAAAAGTGACTTACAAAAACTATAAGTCAGCAAAATATTAGAAAATTTCAATTAAAGACTCTCTATTTCGTCGCATAAGCAAAATTCATAGTACTATTGTCTACCTGAGAAAACCGTCTTCATCTACATACCAGAAATGAATTATCTGGATAGACCTCCTTGACAAAAGACACATGACAATAAGGATCAAAGGTCCCATGACTGCCACCGACAAATGAGATAATAACTTCAGCTCTTGGAATAGAGCCTGTTTCACCACCCAGAATTGCAGCGGTTGCCACCTAGTCTTGAGCAATTCCCGTGATGTTGTAATGGGAATCTTTTCCCCATTTCTGTCCTTGAGTTTTAATCCTAACTGCTTGATGCGAGCTGCTACTCCCCAGGTACACTGGCCATAGCATAACAATACCATCGCTACCTCCTGAAATCGAGTTACCATCCCTTCGAACACTTTCAAAAGCCTTAGAATCACTTTGGGCTGTGACTCCATTTGGCTGACAAAAAACCTTTTCAATCTGGTAATACTACTCTGTCTCTCTGGTCTTGCATCCTAGTAACTTGTCTCCTGAATTACCCTCCCAGTAGGTTAGAAAGAGCTGAGCGGGACTAGCTGGACTAACCGTATTTCCAAAGAAATCCTGAAGACAGTTGGTAAAATAGGGACTGTCCTCCCCCAAAAGCTCTAGACGAGTTTTAAGAAGTGCATAAGCCACCTTGACTTTCAGCTTCATGTCCTTATGCTGTTTATCTTCCAAAAGAATCTTTATGAGCTTGTATAAGCGCTCAGACTTTTGATATTGATTTACTGTAATCCATTTCATGAGATACCTACACACTCTTTTTCTCCAATTCACCACTTGGTTGGATTTGAACCAAGCCACTCTTTTCCAAATCAGCCATCACAGTTGTTGCTTCAACAATATCCAGGTCCATTTGTCGGACTAGATAAGAAATCACGATATGACGTGACGACTGTATTTTTTCTACAAAATTTCTCCTTAAACGCAAAAAAATCGAGAACCATATAGAATAGTTCTCGGTTGAGATATAAATATTTATTATTGTATTCATTTTTCTGATATGCGGGCGATAGCCACAAATACACTTACTTCTATGTACCATTTTAGGACTTTTTTGATGTCAAAATTGCCTTTATCTACAAAGACAAAAGCTTGAAATAAAAGATTTTCATCCTTTTACTCTTCGCAACAACGCTACTGCCTCGACATGTGCTGAGAGCTTTCTTCTATACTAATAGACGAAAGGGTGTGAAAATGATTTTTAAATGATACTGTGGAACGGAACAGTAGCCCTAGTATTGACTACTGTCGTTTCTATTCATATTGGCTATTCTAGGACTGAGATGAAAAAATCTATAAATGCTCAGAATAAAATTGAACCCGCAAATCTCCCCAAAACAATGGTGAGTCATGTACTTGTATTATTCCGAAAAAATACACCTCTGGTGCAGTGAGACAAATTGGTGTATCTTATAGTGGCTTCGTAGATGAAAGCTATACTCTACTATCACTCTTTGATGATGTAGAACAAATTGAAAAAGATAATAGACTTCAGACAGCTATTGATGTTGTCAGAGAACAGTTTGGTTTTTTAGCCATACAAAAAGGAACCGTCCTAACTGAAGGTTCCAGAAATATTGAACGCAGTAAACTTATCGGTGGTCATTCCGCGGGTGGATTGGAGGGATTAAAATGAAACAAGAAAAAAATACAGTACAATTTTCAGAAATCCGTAGCAAAGGATGTAATGATATTGAAATGCTTGAAAGATTTTTACATGGAATCGTTGAAACAGCAACTTCAAAACTTCGTCAGAGAAAACTCAAAACAACTGAAATATCGATACGACTAGTACATGCTAAATCTGAAAACCGATTACCATTGGAATTTACATTTAGCATTAAGCCAACAAGCTCATCTGTGATAATCTATACTGAGGTAATCAATCGCTTTAAAGAATGTTACACAGGTGGGGGAATTCAAGGTTTTACGATTCAATTTGATAAAAATACCCTTGCCTCTGCATAGAAAGGATTTGATATGATTGACCGTTCATATTTACCATTTCAATCAGCAAGAGAGTACCAGGATACAAAGATGCAAAAATGGATGGGCTTTTTCCTATCTGAACATGCATCAGCACTCTCTGATGATACAAACAAAGTAACGTACATGTCTGACTTATCACTAGAGAAGAAATTATTACTCCTCAGTCAAGTATACGCCGGGCAGCTACGCACACGCATTCAAGTGATTGAAAAAAACAAGCGTGTTTCCTACACTGGAACAATACCAAGTCTGACCAAAGATTTCATTTTGATAAAAACTACAACAGGTCACATCAATTTGAAATTAAAAGACATTATTAGTATTGAACTTGTCGAGGAGGTGCTCTATGAATCAGCTTGAGTTTCAGCGTAATCACCTACAAATGGACTATTATAGCGAGAGCTACCAAGATTTTGAACGTGACTTCTACCGCTACTCTAACATGAATATTCCATTGACCTTCCTAACTGATGATATCCTAAAAACAATGGCGACTTCACGTAAGAATTACTTTGTCCTCAATAAGGAAAAGTCCAGAGATAACCGCGATCACTTCTTCATATTTGAAGTAAGTACCGTAGATGAGAATCCGCTAATCTATCATTATACATATAAGAAAACTACAATATATTTAGCAGAAAAATAGGAGCAGTTCAATTGACTGTTCCTATTTTTAATATTCATAAAATCTAAAGTCTTTATACTCTTTAACAATGGAGTCGCCAACCAGAACAGACTATACTGACCAGCGACTACCTTAAATTTAATGTTTCAGATTTATTTTCTTATCTCTAATTTCATAAACTACATCTGCTACATTTTCGAGTAATCGTTTATCGTGGGTGATAAACACGATAGTTCCGGTGTACTCCTTCATTAGTATTTCCAAAGCCTCTAAACTTGGTATGTCAAGGAAGTTACTGGGTTCATCCATTATTAGGATGTTATATCTACCCATGAGCATTTTAGCAAGCAACAATTTTATAATTTCTCCACCGCTTAAAACAGATAAACTTTTTCCAATATCGTTCTGTTTGAACCCCATAGATGCTAGCACTGAACGAATTTCTGATATATTGTAGTCACAATCCTTCTGCATAAACTCCATAACATTCTGATTACTGTTGTACTTGTAACCATTCTGTGCAAAGTAACCTATTTTTGCCTTAGGCGAAATAGAAATTCCTTCTTCATGGTTTAAGATCATTTGGATTAAAGTTGTTTTTCCGATTCCATTACCACCAGTTAACGCCACTTTTGCTCCTAACGGAATTTGAAAAGATGCATTTTCAAACAGAGCCTTATCCCCAAATACTTTATTAATTTCTGCACCGACTATAGGGTATGGATTATGGAGCTCCAATGCTTTACTTTGCCTGAAACGAATTCTGCGAATGCCTTCCGGAGCTTCTACTTTTCCTAAGGCCGCAATCCTGTGCTCTAGGGTTTTAGCAGCATTATACATCTTTTTTTCCTTACTTCCTATTGATTTTTGATGAGCTAAACGCCCTCCGTCTTCAGTACTTTTTTTCTTTGAAGAACCTTTTGCCTTCTGTTCTATTTTACGAGCCTGTTTTCGCTTTTCCTCCGCAGCCCTTTCCAATCGGGCACGTTCCGCAATAAATTGTTCGTATTCTGCAGCTTGGCTCTTACGTTCTTCCTCTTTCTGACGAAGATAATCAGAATAGTTTCCCCAATACTCAGTGATTTTGCCATCTTTCAGTTCCCATATTTTATCTACTATTTCATCAAGAAAATAGCGGTCATGGCTAATAACTAACAGTGCACCTGTAAAATATTTTAGCTGTCCTATTAGAAAATCAATTCCTTCACGGTCTAAATGGCTCGTAGGTTCATCCGCTAAAATACCATGAACCTGTGCCGATAAGGCCTGTGCTATTTTAAGCCTTGTTTCTTCACCACCGCTCATAGTCTGTATATTTAATTGCTCAACACCTAGCTTGCCTACAAGTGCAAAATCTTTTTCCTCCTGCAGAGTTACTTCGTCCAACTGGGGAATATAGGCAAGTTCACCCAGACGATTCATTTTACATCCTGGGGGAGTTAATTCTCCTAAAAGTACCCTGAGTAAAGTGCTTTTTCCAGCACCATTTGCTCCTACTAAACCAATACGGTCATAATCATATACTTCTAATTCATTTATATCTAAAACATCGCGTCCTTTGAATTCCACACGAATGTCTTTTGCTTTTAATATTAATTCCATAACATTTCCTCCTGTCTATAATCGCATGCTTTCATTTGCTTGTATGCAGGGAAAACCCTGCGATTTTAGCAGGAAGAGTTACATGAAAATAAGATACATAAATATTCCTCCAATATTGTTTATTTTAAATCTAATTTTCTAACCTCAGTTATCATTTGGCAAACTATAGCAATGCCAATAATTAAAATACCTGATAGTAAAAACCAATGATTTACACCGATTTTATCAGCAAAGAATCCAGAAAGAATTAACCCAATTGGCATAGCAAGTGACATGATACTTCCGATCAAAGAAAATACACGTCCTAAATATTCAGGCTTAATTTTCTCCTGAAAAAGAGCTGTTTGCACACCGCTATAAAATGGCACCGAAAGCCCCATTATTGCACAGCAAACTACGAATATTACAAATCCATTTGGAGGAAGTATTCCCGAAACGGCTAAACTGGTCCCCATTATAAAAAATGAACTTGTTATTAGTAATACATGCTTTTCGAAGCCCCCTAATCTTCCTAATAATAAGCCTCCTGCTAGCATCCCAAATGCAAAGGAAATTTCCGTAATAGAAATATGCACAGGCGTTCCATTAAAGTGTTCCATGCTTATTAAAGGAAATAGTGCATTGATTGGCATATAAACAAAAGTATATAGTGTTCCTAAGAGTAATAAGGCAAACAATCCTTTGTTTTGTCTCAGAACCACAACTCCTTCTTTCATCTCCCTTATGAAATTTGGTTCTAAACTTTGCACTTGATTACCCAGCTTAGGTATACGTACAATTGCTACCGTAATAGATGCAATCACAGCACCCAATACGTCGATGGCAATAATAGCATTTAAATCCCAAACGGAGTATAAGAGTGCTGCAACTGCCGGACTAACAATATAGCTTATAGACTGCAAAGACTGACTATAGCCTGCGCATTTCGTTAGCTGTTCTTCTGGTACTAAAAGTGGTGTAACCGCATTGAGTGCTGGGGTATGAAAAGCTGTTCCAATGCTACGGATAAACAATACTATCATAATCATCCAGACAGGTAGCTCCATACAGAATGCAACAATAGCAAGCACTGCACCAGCTGCTGCGATAATTAAATCGGCACCAATCATTATCTTCTTCCTATCATGACGATCCACTAGCACACCAATGGCAGGTCCCAAAATCGCATAGGGTAAAAAACCTACTAATGAAGCCATAGACAAGACCATCGCAGATCCTGTTTTTTCTGTAAGGTAAAAAATAATCGCCATTTGCAGGATGGCACTAGTGATTAATGATACTGCTTGCCCTGCCCATATTGCATAAAATTTTCGTTTCCAATTGTTGTATTTTTCCATTTATATTATCTCCTGCATATTATTTTGCTTGAATTTCTATTTTGAATAGCATTCTAGGCAATAAAAAATGCAGGCCAAACCCCACAATGTGGCTTTTGGTCTGCATACATACAATTTGGAAACATTCATATTAAAGACATAGTTAAATAAAGGTATAGTTAAATAACCAATATCCTCACCGTAACTAATGAATGCTCAATATCGTATAAATAAGCACAACAAAAAAGCCTATCATCGGGTATAGATTCTGCTTTTTTTATTGCCAGCTTATCTTAAACGCATTGAGGCTGTCATAGTTTCGGTTCCTCCTACATCTTTGTTTATATCAATTTATAGTATAACACAACAAGATGATATGTTCAATATAAAAGTTATGGAATGAGACTCATACTTCCAATTCGATGCCAGATTTAAAGGATATGACGAAGTTTTCTTCATAGACTGTAACGCTCTGGATTATCTTCCTTAGTAGCAAGCGATTAGCTTTCACAAAATCTTCTGTTTGTAGTTTTAAAAATTCATCAGGATTTTCTAACTCAACCTCAAAATATTTCATTTTACATTCCCTCATTTCATTTATTGATAAATTGAGTTTGCAAAAAAGAGTGGACAATTTTTGTCTACTCTTAACCTTTAAAATAGTTTTTTTTAATCGATTTGAAGTTGCCTAAATTATTACTTATCCGGTAAAATGAAGTATTGCTTTCAACAGATTTCCTTCAACTACACTTCACTTGATTCAAACAAGGTGGGTACATTTCTATTCCCACAAACTCCTTGTCAATGGAAACAAACACGTACCCACAGGGTAAATGGAAATAGAAACTGATAATTTCTAGCTATCACTTCTACTCATTCCAAAAATTTTCTCACTCTGATACTTACCCACCATAAAGCAAAAAGCCTTGCAATCAAGGCTTTCATTATCCCTTTCGTTCAAAGGTTTCTAAGCTTTTACGAGCAGAGCGACACACTCAGCGGTTCGCTATCTCCGTTCTGTCTGCGTGCTAGCACTTGTCAATCACGGACAGCTATCGCATGGGCGGAAGTAAATGCTAATCTTCGTCGTTTTACTCCTTGACTAGCAAACTTACCGCCTCAACATGTCATGATAGCAAACTTCTATATTAAAGAACGAAAGTGATAGAGTTGTTGTTTAAAATTAAACTATAGAATGAAAATATTTTATAGTTACCATTTTCTCAACTTTATAGTTAATAACTATCATTTAATAAATTTAGTTGCCAACTTGTAAACTTGTTTTATCTCTTTACTATTAATATCCCAACAATCAAGTTCTTCTTTAATTAACTCTGGAAATTTTTTGCTAATATCCCTCAAAGAATTACCAACTGATTTTCTAACATATTCACTGGAATCATCTTTTAATGCTGCAATTCGTTTAATAGCTTCATCTGGATTATCCTTGAAATATGGTCTACTCGTCCATATTCTCAAACCTTCTGTAACAGCTCTTCTGACATTTGGATTATTATTTTGTAGCCAGTCGTCAATAACCGGAAGAGATTTTTCATAACCTGTTTTCTTACAAAATTCATCGAATGCTTTTGCTAATATTTCTTGAACTCTCCAATTGTCATCCTTTGAAACCTCATCCCTCATGAAAATCAAAATTTCTTCATACGATGACAAATGGCCAAAGAGAAATACACTGTACATTCTAACTTGATATACATTGGATTTAAAGGCTAAAAATGCTAATTCTTTGGTATACGCATTATCGTTTGATTGATAGTCAGCAAGAGCTCTTTTCTCTTCTTCCTTAAATCCATTTTCTATTAAAGAGAATTCTTTTTCTAAATTTAAAATATATTCTTTCATGTAACTTGAACCCGAAACAACATCCCAATTTTCAAGATATTTCTCGATAGGTATTAATAAAGAATTGAATTCGTTATAATATGAGCAAATAATCTTGACATTTTTTCAAATTGATATTTAAATCCTTTTATTATTCAGCCTTTTCTCAATCAAATACCAACTAGGAATGATTTGCTTCATATCATCATACCATTCTAAAATTTCCTTAGCTTGATGTTGCATTACTGATATTTCTTCGATTCCGTAAGGAACAGACCATGGAAGAGCACCAACTATGTTATTTACAATATAGATAGCAAGAAGTTTCCAAAATAAATCTGGAACCTTACCATTAAAATATCCATCTATCATACCTGAGGCAAAAGAGGGTGAAACTTGAGCAGACCATACAATACGATTGAATTCCTCCCAAGGATCTCCAAGGTCAAATCGATCAAAGTCAATGACATAAATTTTACGATCTTCACCAATCATGAAATTCCCGATATGATAATCTCCATGTTGGAAAACCTGAGGTCTATCTTTTAACATTTCTCGATTTGCATTTAAAAAATCAATAAAGATCTGACCATTTTCATATTGAACGGGACATTCTTTGTATTTGGAGATTTTGTCATCAATTTTTTGATTAAAAAAGGATTCCCAATCTTCACGAACTTCTGTAACAGGGAGTGAATGAATTTTTTGAAGGATTCTTCCTCCTTCTACTCCATAAGTATATTGTTGTTCTTTCGAAACAGTTAAAATGGTTTCTCTTGCATCTTTCCCGTCTATCCATTCGTGTAAAGAGTGTACCTCGTCATCGCAGAGTTCTATGCTAATCGGTTTACACATAGGAACTCCAAGAGAAGCTACTTTCTCCATCATATCAAATTCAAATTTTTTAGAATCTAACTTCTCCTTATCAGAAACACGCAAGAAATATTTTTGCTGATTTTGATCTGTCACACAATATTTTTTATCATCTGACCAGCCTTTATTTATGGCTATCTTACTACTAAAATCCATCAAGCACTCTCCGATTCATTTCACAACACTTTTTGCAGTTTTCACTAGTAACCTATCCAGTTCGTCTACGCTAGCTTGATTATTTAATGAATAATATTTTTACTGCTAATTAGTTGCTCTCGATTATAACTACCTATATTCTATCACAAAAAACAAAAAAAGCCTTAAAATCAAGGCTTTTCTATACTTTCACAAATACTCCTAATAAATTTCCATTCAACTTCTTCTAAGCATCTTTTCTAAAAATAAATTAACAATCTCATCTTCTGAAAAGCCTAGCTCACCAAGTTTTTCAAACAAAATTTTCACTAGCTTGTTAGATTCTTGATATCTTAACTCCTTTATTTCTTGCTCGCTTGCTATGACAAAATATCCTAATGTTCCACAGCTAGTAACCAAATTCTGTTCTTCGAGAACTTTCATTGCTTTTTGGACAGTTGCCGGATTACACTTCTCGTTTTCTGCTAATCTCCTTATTGAAGGAATTTGTTGTTCAGGTGCATAATCACCTCTTAAAATAGTCGTTCTTAATTTTGATGCAATTTGTAAATATAGATGGGGTTTCATTTAATCTTTTTATTTTCACTTTCCCTAACAAACTTCCAATATGCAGAATAGGGGATGACTGTAGCTAGTAGAAGATAATATTTATTTGCAAACATATCTGCTTCTCCTTTTGCATTGAAATGAATCGGAACTTTTTCTGGGAGAAATCTACAAATAACAACTATTATAGCTAGCATTACTAATAACACCAAAATATCTTTTATCAGTCTGTTTTTCATCTTATTTTTCTCCTTTAACTAGATAAAATTTTTCTTGCTTATTGTTAAATAAACACCCATTGTAATAACCAATAAAACTACTGATACTAACTGTAAAACAAATATAATCGGAAGATTAAACAGCCAATTAAGCAAAAGTGGCGTAATAAGCGCAATCATACCAATAATTCCAGTTACAATAACAGGAAGACTTTGTTTGACAACTATCATCTCACTGTCCCAATCATAGTTAGGATATTTTTTATTTAATAAAATTCCGATTACCGTTATAAAAAGGGAGTAACATATAGGAACAATAACTACATTCATAACTTGAATAGGATTCATATCAAGTTTCAGCATAAATACAGATGCAGAGATCATATATCCAATCAAATGAAGTGTAAGGTTGACAGCTATCTTAGCATTTAAAATCATTTTCACTTCAACCGGAGAACTTTTCAAAATCCAAATATTTTTACCTTCTAAAGATATAGATGAAGCTGCTGGACAACTGAGTGAAAGCATAGATGAAATAAAGACGGGAGCTAAGTTTGAAAGATACTCATTTATATTTTCAATTCCTGCAGAATTTCCTATTTGCTCTACAGAATTAAACAGGAAACATATACTAAAGACACATAAAAGAATCACTCCAAGCCCAGCATTCAAGACTGCCATATAAGAACTTAAAAATCGTCCAAGCTCTTTTTGATACAAAGCAAAAAATACCGATTTTCTTTCATAAGATACTTTGCCATTAGCATATCTTGATTTTGTATTGGCAAGTGTATTAAGTAGTCCATACTTCAACGAAGCAATTTTGACAAATAGATAAAAGACGACTATTGAAAGAACTATATAAAATCCCATTCCATAGTACATTGGAAAATTGTAGTATGACATAAATAGTCTAGAAATTGGATACAGTCCAGTAATTTGCTTAGCCAGAGTAACCCCAATACTACTTTCATCACCTGATTGCAAAGCTGATAATGCAAAATATCCAATTATACCTAGCATCGCAAATGAAAAAATAAGAGAGATAACATTTTTTCTTTTAAAAAAAGATGAAGCGACAACAATAACGAGTCCCATGCATGCCGCTATACACATGGGGATCAAAGGGGCAAAAATTATAGAAGTAAAATACAATATAATCTGTAGGAGGTTTAAACTTCTGTTCAAGCCCCATACAATTCCACCCGGAAGCATAAACATCAAGCCTATTAAAAAATTCAATAAGTACATAAACATGAACTTGCTGGTGATAATATACGAACTTTTAACAGGTAAGGATAGGAGACTTTCCATATCTCGACTGCCAAATAAAATGCCATTCGAATAAAAGACAGTCAAAAATAATATTGAAAAACTTGATACAGAGACCATATATGCCGGTATCAAGTCCTGCTGTCCGACGTGTACCAATGTTTTCGCTGTTAGTATATTATAAACAAAGCAAAATAAGGAAAGAGTTATTATGCCAAAACTCGCAATAGCCATTGAACTTTGTTTTTTATTTCCTGAATCTCTAATCTCGTTAATAGGAAAGAAATTAATCAATTGCGCTTTAAGCAGTATCCAAATGTTACTCATTGTCCTGCACCTCCATGAAAAATGCCTCCAATGATTCATCACCTTTGACGTCTCCTGTATTGCCACTTGCAATTAACTTTCCATTTTTGATAATGGCAATCTTATTACATAATTTTTCCGCAACATCCAATACATGGGTTGAAAAGAAAATAGCACCACCATTTGAAACACACTCATGCATAATTTTCTTTAGTAGGAAAGTTGCTTTGGGATCTAGCCCAACAAAAGGTTCATCTAAAATCAACAGTTTAGGAGAATGTACAAGTGCAGAAATAATGGCTGTTCGTTGCTTCATACCATGTGAATATGAAGAAATAATCCCCGAAAGATGCTCAGTCATATCAAATAAATCACCGTATTTTTGGATTCTCTCCCTGCGTGTTTTTGTAGGAATTTCAAACAGGTCAGCAATAAAATTAATATATTGAAGTCCTGTCATATGTTCATACAAATCTGGATTATCTGGGATATACGCCATCATTTTTTTACAAATAACAGGTTCTTCTTTAATAGAATGACCGTTGATAATTATACTTCCGTCTTCAAAATCATGGATACCAACAACTGCCTTTATCGTTGACGTTTTTCCCGCACCATTTGCTCCAATAAAACCATAAATATCTCCAGGCTGTACTGAAATAGATAGGTTATCCACAACCTTCTTATCCCCATAACTTTTACTAAAATTCTTTATCTCTAACATATTTTCGTCTCCATTGACAATTTGTCAGTCATATATTGAAATAATACCGATAGCTCGTTTTGATTTAGCTATCGGTACGTAGTTCTCTTTACAAACATTCTATCTTTTTTTAATCGCTAAAGAGTCCTTTTGTATTTAGATTTTGTTCCAGCATTATCTTAAATGCATTCAAGTATTCTTTGACAGGTTCTTTCTTTGAAGTTATTATACCTATGTTATTTGAAACAAAAACATAGGCTGTCATCAGAAATTCTGCTGTTTCTGATGGATATTTTACAGAAAATACTTTTTCTGAGATGCCTTGATTTATTATCCTCTCAAAATATATAGTCAGTTTTTCAATGAGCTTATGAGATAACTTATCTAACATATAACGATTTTCTTCAAGATCAACCGTCTTTTGTAACTCAGTTCCTTCCGCTGAAACGTTATCTGTAGAGATTATTGTGGCATCTATAAAGGCTCTTATTTTTTCAATAGCAGTTTTGTCGTCATCATTGACAATCACATGAATATCTCTCAATAATTTCTCTGAATAACGTTCCACAAGACAATACAGAATATCTTCTTTGTTCTTAAAGTGATAGTATAACAAACCTCGTGATATATTTACCTTATCGACTATATCCTGAGTTGTTGTGTTCGCATATCCTTTCTCCATAAAGAGGAGCATAGCAGCATCCATAATCTCAGCCCGTCGAATTTCCGGATCTTTTACATCTCGCATTTTATTCCTCCTGTTTATAAATTATACTACTCTACTGACAAACTGTCAATTATAAAATTACTTTTTGAGGATACCAAAAAATCCTTGACACCAAGGCTTTTTCGTCAACATTTTTTTCTAAGCTCGTACAAGCAGTGATACCGCCTCAACGTGCGTTGTTTTCTTTATTTGTACACTTTTTTTCGTCATCGGTTACGGAATTAAAACACAATTTATCATTATCTATTTTAGCATTCTTTCTTTTAGATTTGTAAGATTTTGCATCTTTAGTCGAAGAATCTCCCGTTTTAAAAATTATAGTCAACATTGCTGGATCAATTTCTCCATCAGAATTTATTCCGCCTACTATTATTTTTTCAACGATACTTTCAAAAATGTCCTTGTCAAACTCCGTCAAAGTTTTTTGTGAAGTTAAAATTTCTTTAAAATTCTCTAATCTACTTTTTATATCAACTTCTGATTTTAAAGTTACTTCTAAGTTTACTTTTTCTTCTAAAAGTTTTTCTTTCTCAATTTGTATTTGATTGAATTTATCTTCATATACAGAATCACTTATTTTTCCATCTAGATTCATTGAAACTAATTTTTCTTCTTTTTTGTACAACGAATTTAATTTACTAACTATCTTAGTCAACTCCACTTTTAAGGTATCATCAGTAAGCTCTTCTTTTATAATTTCAAGAAAGTCTTCAGTTAGGTTATTATTTTCATAAAACAACTGTTGGTAGCTCTGTAAAAAAGCATTTTCTATTGCTTTTTCCTCTATTCCTTTACTATGAGTGCAATACTTTTTACCTCTCTTTATAGATGTTGTACAGTGCCAAATAATCTTTTTGTACTCTGAACTAGAGTGCCAACTTCTTCTAGACAGAACAGTACCACAAAAACCACATTCTAATCTACTGCTAAAAGGGTACATTCTTGAATATCTTTCTCGTTTACCTTTTGTATTTGCTATGGTTTTTTTGTTTCCTGATCTCCGTAATCGAATTTCTTGCGCTTGTGTAAAAATTTCTGGACTAATTATCGCATCATGATTATTTTTAATGTAGTATTTATCTTCTTCACCGAAATTTATTAAACGTCTCTTACTAATGGGGTCAACAGTGAAAGTTTTTCCCATTAGAATATCACCTTTATACTTCTCGTTTTTAATAATTCCTAAAACTGTTGTATCTTGCCAGTGATCAAGACCTCTCGGAGTTTTATAACCTAGTTCATCAAGTTCTCTAGCTATTGCCCTACCCCCAATGCCATCAATGTATCGTTCAAAAATATAACGTACTATCTTGGCTTCTTTTTCATTTATTGATATCGACTTTGTATCTTGATTATAGTCATAACCAAGACAACCTTGAAAACCAATAAGTTCTCCACGTTGCATCTTCATTTTTAAACCCTTTTTAACATGGGCAGATGTATTTTCAACCTCCTGTTGAGCCACTGAACTTAATATCGTCAATAGTAACTCACCATCCATAGTTAAAGTATCAATATTTTCTTCTTCGAAAAATACACCAATTTGTTTATCTTTGAGCAAACGAACATATTTGAGAGTATCTAATGTATTTCTAGCAAAGCGAGCAATGGCTTTGGTAATGATATAGTCTATTTTTCCATCAAGGCAATCTGAAATTAATCTTTGAAAATCTTGTCTTTTTCCAACTTGAGTTCCTGAAATCCCTTCATCAGCATAAATGTCAACCAAAATCCAATCTTGGTGCTGTGATATATACTCTCTATAATGACGAACTTGAGAATCATAGCTATTTTTTTGATCATCACTATCGGAACTAACACGACAATATGCTGCTACTCTCCTCGATAAAGAACCACTATTATCATTTCTTCTAGTTACTAAAGGATTTGCTTTTATAATTTCAACGTTGTTTGACATGGCTTAACCTCCTATTTCTCTGCATTTATTTTACCGCAACCAATAAAAAAGGTCAGCTAATTTGTGTATATTTTACGCAGTTTCAGCTTTATTTTTTCATATTCTTTTTCGCTAATAAGTTTTTTTAAGAATAATAGATTTAGCATCTCTAGCTCGACTATATAATTTTCTAAATTTGATTTCAAAAAATCACTTCCCTTTTATCTTTTATCAATCTCCTCCATGGCATGACTGATGAAGTCATCATAAGAATTTCACTTGCTGCTCTTTTACGTTGGCAGCCTGAACGGTCAGAAGTATCATTGTATATCATTTGTATCATGGCATATAAAGTATCGCTCTATTTTATTGATGGTTTTAATGTCGCTCTTATCATGGCGAGCCATTCAAAACTGCTCCACAAATGAGGAAAGTACCATTTTGGACTATTCAATTGTCAATGTGCTTTCTTAACCTAATACTTTTTGGAGTAATGGTCTTCTTTATTATCCACTCGACCTACAAGGTAATCTAAACTTACATTATAAAAATCTGCAAGTTTGATAAGGTCATCTATAGAGATTAACCTGGTACCTGATTCCATTTTAGAATACGCTGATCTTGTACAATTTAAGATTGTTTTTGCAACATATTCTTGTGTCAAATCATCATCCTCGCGTAAATCTCTAATCCTTTTCAACATCCAATGTCTCCTAAAACAAGTATAATATAGTTATTTTCTTATTTTTAAATATGTGACAAATTGGCACATGNAACTATTCTATATATACTTTTTAGGAAACTGTTTACTCTAAATGTATCTCATTTTCCTTAATAGATTTCATATTTTGTTTTTCCTTATATTTCTTTATTGTTTTATTAAACATTTCAAATAAATTTAT
>NZ_RJOH01000029.1:0-12384 GCF_003942995.1 Streptococcus mitis
AAAAAAAAAAAAATAAAAATACTAAGTGTATGTGAATTTCTTTTATCGTGTGAAAGTAAGATATTTTGTTTAGGAAAATTTTTATGCGTTATTAAATAATATAATAGAAAAAGAATACATTTCTTAAAGAGGACTTTTTACGCCAAAGTGTAGAAGTCCTCCTTTTTTATTCTCACTAACGGAAAAGGAGAGAATGAGAGTCGCTTAACCTTATCTTCCATTCATAATGGCCGTGCGATTGAGGGGACAAGAGTTCTAACGGGTGATGTTATAGGTGAAACACCAGATGATACAGGTTTGAAAGTCTCCTATCAAAAGTATAAGAACAAGTAAGAAAAATTGGTGTATGTCAATCCGCAATTTTATTTCCCAAAAGTCATTCAACTTCAGACTACTATTTTACCAGCAATTGGTCAGTTTGGTGGGGATGAGTTTGAACGAGCAAAACATATGTATGAGTTTTTGAAATCTCAAGGGGCAAGCGGTGGCAGACACCAGAATAAACCGACTGACTAGGTGGCTTACAGGTTCTGTAAGTCGTCTTTTTTACTTTAATAGTAATGTTTTACATTTTAAGGAGAACGCAGTTTTGGCTCGTTCTCTTTTTTTTGTTGTGATACTTCTTTCAAGGAATATTTGGTAGGATTGGAGTGAAAAAAGATTAACTAGGAAAGAAGGAAGTATATGGAAGCCATTTATCAACGTGATTCGGATCAAGATGGATTAACTGATGCTCAAGAATTGGCGCTAGGAACCAATCCTCTTAGCGCAGATTCTGATGGTGATGGACGTTCAGATTTAGTGGAAGTAGAAGAAGGAACCAATCCCTTAGAAAAGGATTTACAAGACATAGACCAAACAAGTATAACTGAACCGTCTTCAGTATTTATGGAAATGAAACAAAAGATTTCAAATATGATGGAGAGTCACTACAAGGAATTTATACAGGCTCTTATTAGTATTGAAACAGGGATTGAAAACGAACAAGACCTAGAAGACTTATATACTTACTACATGAGAACAGATTCTATTTCTCTTTTGTCTAGTGATTTAGAAACCAGTCCTCAAAAGGTTGAAATGGAGATAGAGTTGTAGGGGAATCATGTGATTCTCCTATTTTCGTATAGATGAAAGGAGCGAGTATGGAAGTAATGAAATTATTGGCTATGTTTCGTGGAACAATTCCAAAAGATAGGGAGAAAATGGACCTATTTCTTCGTTATCAAGCGCAACATTTTGATGAGAAATGGCAGGACTTGGTAGAGAGTTTTTTGGCTGAAGAGGGCAAGATAGAAGAGATACCTCATGTGTATTCGTTTCATCAAGATATTATTTCTTTCCTAGAGGCTAGTTCTGAAAATAATGACCAAGATTTAGAAAGTTACACAAGAAATTTTGGACAAGCAGGTCTAAGTAAATTATCTCAATTAAGTAATTTTGAGAAAAACTTGGTGCTAGAAGTCGCAACCTATAATCTTTCCACTCGATTTTACATCCAATCTGAAAAAGAGAAGTTAGAACCATTAAGTGAGCTTGTATGTCTTCAGAATCAGGATGTCAATTTAGTCAATGTCTATCGGGTTGCGAATAATCTATCTGACCGCATTAGTAGAGATATAGAGGAGTTTCTTCTAATGGTTGATTCCAAAGAACTAACAAAAGAAGTTCTTGAGATTCATTTTGAAGAAAAAGAAGGAGATGTTCTAGCCTATTTGGGTTCAGAATTGATGGCTACTTTAGATACTGTTACGGATTTTGTCCATCATGAAGAAAACTACAAACAACTACCACTGACACAAAAGCTGAAGATTATTACTCATTTTGATGAAGTAAAGGCTATAAGAGAAAAGTCTAAGCAAGTAGAGAAAGCAGTCTTACCTTTAGATAATATTGACCAGGTAGAAGAAAATGTGGAAGTTCATTCCCTATCTAAAGTAGATAAAATTGTAGAAGAAGCTTTGAGGGAATATCCGATTGGTTCACAAGTAAGTTATAAAGGACAAGTATTTCAGTTGGTTTCGATTAAAAATGCACAGTTAAATGACTTAGTTCGCCTAGAGCTATTCAATGATTCCAACCAGTTATTTGAAGAGAATCCTATCTTATACTTGAACAGTTTGGAAGAGATTGAACAAGTTTTGTCTCTTGTAGAACTTGAGAAAGAAGAATTAGAGATTGAGATTGAATCATCAAGTGAAAGTCAGGAAATAGATTTGTTTTCCTATTTGGAAGAAGAAAATGAACAGGAAACAGAAACAGAAACGCTTATTTCAGGTATAGAAGAGACGGATGTCTCTGTTCAAGATTTTGTTTTTCCAGATGATTTAGAGGACTTTTATCCTAAGTCAAATCGAGAAAAAATTGAAACGAATATCGCCACAATTGAACTTGTTAAAAGATTAGAAAAAGAGGGACGACAAGCGAATCCAGAAGAACAAGAACTACTAGCCAAGTATGTCGGCTGGGGCGGTCTTGCCAATGAATTTTTCGATGAACTCAATCCAAAGTATGAAACAGAACGTTTAACTCTTAAGAGTTTAGTAAGTAAATCAGAGTACTCCACTATGAAACAAAGTTCTCTCACAGCCTATTATACAGACCCAATGATTATTCGCCAGATTTGGCAAAAATTACTGGATGATGGTTTTGAGGGAGGAAGGATATTAGATCCTTCTATGGGGACTGGGAACTTCTTTGCGGCGATGCCTAGAAGTATACGAGCTAAATCAGAACTATATGGGGTTGAATTAGACAGTGTGACAGGCTCAATCGCAAAACAACTCCACCCCAATACCCATATTGAAGTGCGAGGATTTGAAGAAGTTCCCTATCAAAATAATAGTTTTGATTTAGTCTTAACGAATGTTCCATTTGGAAATTTTCGCATTGCCGATAAAAACTATGATAAACCTTATATGATTCACGACTACTTTGTCAAACACTCACTTGATTTAGTAAGAGACGGAGGACAAGTGTCGATTATCTCATCTATCGGGACAATGGATAAGCGGACAGATAATGTTTTACAAGAGATTAAAACCAATACTCATTTTTTAGGGGGAGTTCGTTTGCCGGATACAGCTTTTAAAAAGATTGCAGGTACTCGAGTGACCACAGACCTCCTCTTCTTTCAAAAGGATCAAGCAAAGAATATTAATGAAGAGGAACTTGTTTTTAGTGGTTCTATTCCCTTTGAGGAGGATAAGCGTGTCTGGATCAATCCTTATTTTGATGGGAAATACAACACACAAGTTTTGGGTGAATATGAAGTACGTAATTTTAATGGAGGAACCCTCAATGTTAAGGGGGTATCAGAAACATTAGCTACTGATATTATGGAATCATTAGAGAATGTGGAAGCACCTAAACCAATTGACAATTCTTTGAAAGCACCTGTTTTTATCCAAGAAGAAGTGGATAATTCTATCCCAAGTCGTATACGTGAGAACTTAGCGCTCTATTCTTTTGGATATGAGGGAAATCAAATTTATTACCGAGATACGCATGGCATTCGGAAAAGTTCAAAAGTAGAAGAAATTAGTTATTATGTAGATGAGAAGGGAGATTTTAAAGCTTGGGACAGTTCTTTGTCTGAACATAAAATAGACCGATTCGTGCAACTTCATTTGACAGATGAGGAAGCACTAGATGTATACAAGTCAGAAGAAGCGAGTAAAAGAGGGAAATATAAGGGACTGTTCAAAAAAACTGTCTTTTATGAAAGCCCCTTATCGGATAAGGACATTAGTCGCATTAAGGGCATGGTTGATTTGAGAGAGACCTATCAAGCCTTAATTGAAATTCAACGTCATCCAGATTATAATCGGACAGATTTTCAGGTATTACTTAGTAAACTCAATCATGACTATGACCGCTTTGTAAGTCAATTTGGATACTTGAATGCCTCAGTCAATCGGAACTTATTTGATAGTGACGACAAGTATTCCCTACTAGCTAGTTTAGAAGATGAGTATATTGATTCTAAAGACCAGAAAGTAAAATATAAAAAATCTTTAGCCTTTGAGAAAGCATTGGTTAGGCCAGAGAGAGTGATTGCAAGAGTTTCAACGGCTCTAGATGCCTTAAACTCCAGTTTATCGGATGGTAGAGGGGTTGATTTAGACTATATGGTATCAATTTACCCTGAACATAGCCAAGCTGCTATTTTAGATGAGTTAGGTGACCAAGTTTTAATGGATCCAGAAAGCTATTTAAGAGGGGAAAGAAAATATCTTTCTAAGAACCAGTTTTTATCAGGAGACATTCTCAACAAGATAGAAGTAGTTCAACTATTAGTGGAGGAAAACAATCAAGAATATGATTGGAACCATGCTTTAGATTTGTTAGAATCTGTTCGCCCTCCACGGATTCATCTGGCAGATATTGAGTTTAAAATAGGGTCACGTTGGATTCCTCAATCCGTTTATGGTAAATTTGCCTTTGAATGTTTTACCAATCGTGAATTTGAATTGTCTTCGCCTGATGTTGAACAAGTCATTGAAGTGAATCCTGTCGATGGCCAGGTTCATTTAAGGACATCATTTGCTTATCGATATCCAAGTGCCAAAGATAGTAGTCTTGGAGTCAGTGGGTCACGTTATGATACAGGAAGAAAGATTTTTGAGAATTTACTAAATTCAAACCAACCGACGATTACTATGACTGTTACGGAAGGAGAAAAGAAAAAGACTATCACAGATTTGGAAAAAACCTCTGTTCTAAGAGCAAAAGAGCAGCATTTACAAGAACTCTTTCAAGATTTTGTCTCACGGTATCCAGAAGTTCAACAAGTCATTGAAGAAAGTTATAATCGTCTTTATAATCGAACGGTTAGTCGAGAGTATGACGGTAGCCATCTAGTCATTGATGGCTTGGCACAAAACATCAGTCTTCGTCCTCATCAAGAGAATGCCATTCAAAGGATTGTAGAAGAAAAAAGAGCCTTGTTAGCTCATGAGGTAGGTTCAGGAAAGACCTTGACCATGCTTGGTGCTGGCTTTAAATTAAAGGAGTTGGGGATGGTTCATAAGCCCTTGTATGTGGTGCCCTCTAGTTTATCTGCTCAATTTGGCCAAGAAATCATGAAATTTTTCCCTACTAAAAAGGTCTTTGTGACTACTAAGAAAGATTTTGTGAAGGCAAGAAGAAAACAGTTTGTGTCACGTATTATTACAGGAGATTACGATGCCATTGTCATTGGGGATTCTCAATTTGAAAAGATCCCTGTCAGTAAAGAAAGACAGATGAATTATATCGAGGATAAACTTAATGAACTACGAGAGATTAAAACACATTCTGAAAATAAGTATACTGTTAAAGAAGCAGAACAATCAATAAGTGGTCTAGAGAAACAATTGGAAGAACTCCAACGCTTTAATCGTGATAGTTTTATTGATTTTGAGAACTTAGGAATTGATTTTCTCTTTGTGGATGAAGCACATCACTTTAAAAATATACGTCCCATTACTGGACTTGGAAATGTAGCAGGGATTACCAATACAACTTCTAAGAAGAATGTGGATATGGAAATGAAGGTTCGACAGATTCAGGAAGAACATGATTTTAAAAATATTGTCTTTGCGACAGGAACACCTGTTTCAAATTCTATTAGTGAGTTATACACTATGATGAACTATATTCAACCAGATATCTTAAAACGCTATCAAGTTGATTATTTTGACTCTTGGGTAGGTGCTTTTGGAGAAATTCAAAACTCTATGGAATTAGCTCCTACAGGGGATAAGTACCAACCTAAGAAACGATTTAAAAAGTTTGTCAATCTACCTGAGTTGATGAAAATCTATAAAGAAACAGCCGACATTCAAACACAAGATATGTTGGATTTACCTGTTCCAGAAGCTCATATTATCCCTATTGAGAGTGAGTTAACTGAAAACCAGAAACTCTATTTAGAAGAATTAGTTATGAGGTCAGATATGGTCAAATGTGGAACAGTTGATCCGAGTCAGGATAACATGTTAAAGATAACAGGTGAGGCACGGAAACTAGCAATTGATATGCGTTTGTTGGACTCAAGTTATAGTCTAGCAGACAATCATAAACTGCTTCAGGTAGTGGATAATGTTGAAAGAATTTATCGTGAAGGAATGGAAAATAAGGCTACTCAGATGATTTTTTCAGATATTGGAACACCTAAGAAAAAGGACAATGGCTTTGATGTTTATTCTGAGATTAAGGCTTTATTAGTTGATAGAGGAATCCCTAGTAAGGAAATTGCCTTTGTACATGATGCCAATAGTGATGAAAAGAAGAATAGTTTGTCTCGAAAGGTCAATGCAGGAGAGGTGCGGATTCTCCTTGCCTCAACTGAAAAAGGAGGAACAGGTTTAAATGTTCAGAGCAAGATGAAAGCAGTTCATCACCTGGATGTACCGTGGAGACCAAGTGACATTCAGCAACGCAATGGACGTATTATCCGACAAGGAAATGAAAACAAGGAAGTGGATATTTACCACTATATTACCAAAGGTTCGTTTGATAATTATCTATGGGCAACTCAGGAGAACAAACTCCGTTATATTAAGCAGATTATGACTTCTAAGGAGCCGATTCGTGCTGCGGAAGACATTGATGAACAGACTATGACAGCTTCTGATTTTAAGGCACTAGCAACAGGTAATCCTTATCTCAAATATAAGATGGAACTAGAGAATGATCTAACTCTATTAGAAAATCAAAGACGCGCCTTTCAACGCAGCAAGGATCACTATCGTCATACAATCTCTTACTGTGAAGAAAATATACCCATTCTTGAGAAACGATTAAGCAAGTATGATGGAGATATTCAACAGTCTGAAATGTCGAAAGATCAGGCATTTACTATGACAGTAGGTAAGCAAGCTTTTGAGCAACGAGCTGAAGCAGGTGAATCCCTACACCGTATTATCCGTCATAATCAAGCTGACAGCAAAGAATTCCGAACCCTAGCAAGCTATAGAGGATTTGAAATAAAAATGCTTAGTTTTCCAACAAATCAACCTCTTCCTGAAGCCTTCTCTGTTAAGATTGTAGGAGAAAATCAATATTCCGTCAGTTTAGATTTGTATTCTCCTTTGGGGACAATTCAAAGGCTTCAGCATACGATTGATCACATTAAAGAGGACCAAGTGAAAACTCAGAACTTATTGGATGAATTAAAGGATAAATGGACTACTGCTAAGGTAGAAATTGAGAAAAATTTTCCAAAGGAAGAGGACTATCAAACAAAAAAGGCCGAATACGATGTACTCGCGCCATTGATTGAAACAGAAACGGATTTAGATATTATAGATCAAGCCTTAAGACAATTCCATGAAAAAGAAAACGAAAAGCAGGAACAACTTTCTTTTGAATTGGATTAAAAAATTGATACAAATAGCGGACAAGAAAAGAAAAGCGCGGTAGAATAAAGATAGAAAGAAACGAGGTAATAATTATGATGGAAGATACCTATTATCAATTAGAAGAGGCTTTGGTACAGGGATTTCAAACACCTGAAGAATACCAAGCCTACAAGGAGCTAAAGGAACATTATGAGGAAGTGACGGGGGATTACAGTTTTTCTAAACGAGAACTCACTAGTCAATTGGAAATCTCTCTTCAGAATCATCGAGGCGTTGACTTTGAAGAGCATGAAAAAGAGGAGTATTTGGACTTAGTTCAAAAGCTAGAGGAATTTGATTCCTCTTTTGCCACCCATTATCGTCAATTGATTGACTAGAAAGGAGAAAGTCATGAATGATTTACTCCTTATCCCAGTAATTTTTTTAGCAGTAGGAGGAATTCTCATTCTTTTATGGAGACTCTTTCTTATTGCCAGTGGACTTTTCCTGATTGGTTTTGTCAGTTTTCTTATTTTCGTGGAGGTCTATGGAATTTATTTGTTCTTTACTGAACCTAGTTTATATTTTGATGATATCAGACAACATGGTTTAACTAGTTTTACGGCTGTGTACCTTTTCATCAATCTGATGTTGGTTCTAGGATTCAGTTGGCGTTTCATAAACTCCAAAACTAAGGAAAGTATGTAAACTTGTTAGATGGTTAAAAAACTTTATCTGAATCTAAATTCGGATAGGGTTTTTTATTTGCCTTGATTCTTTCATATACATCATAGCTAAATTGGAGTAATAATTTATGAAAATCATTATCCTCACAATTATTACTTGTATTTATGGCTTGTTTATGGCGTTCAATATGAGAAAGAGCTCTTCTCAAATTTTCTTCTTTTAATTTGTTCATGTTTATATTATAAGCTGAAGACAGCTAATTTTGATATTTTTCTCTGAACTGTACGATTTTGCGCCTGAAATGTAGGAATTACCTTTCGTTGTGATGTGATAAAACTTACAAGTCCTTTTTGTTATTCTTGACCTAGTTTTTATAGAAAGAAGGTCTAAGATGTTAAATAAAGTCAAAACTAAAGCCTTAATTAGTGTTGGAGCAGTGGCTGCAACTAGCTTTATTCTCATGATGGGATATACTGCTGGTCAACATTCTACTGCTAAACAAAGTCGCAAAGAAATCGAATTGGCTGCAGCTAAACTTGTAGAGGACAAACAAGCAGAAGATAAAGCCAGCATTTTGTCATCGGATACTGTAAAAGAATTTTTGACACAGTACTATACGAAAGAAAAGCTCGGAGAAAATAATACACGTATTCAACCTTATATGACTGAATCGGCTTATTCTCAAGAATTGTCAAGTCAAAATGATGCCATGAACCAAGTGTATAAGGACTATATTTTGGATTATCATTTTGAAAAAGCTGATATCTTTGTCAATCAGACTACGAATCAAGCCATTGCCATGGTCTCTTATAATGTAACCTATGTATCCGATTTAAAGAATGCCAACCAATCAAAGACCAATCAGACAGAAACCAGAACGGTTAAATTGTCCTATTCTAAATTACCTGGTAAGTTATTGGTCAATCAAGTACAGGTTTGGAAATCTGGGTTAGATGATTTAGATAAGGCCACTCCTAAAACTTTAGAAGAATCATCATCAATACCATCACTGCCAAATACTACAACAAAATGATGATATTGCATGGAAATAGAAGAATGTAAGAAAATTTCAATTCTTGATGTAGCCAATCGTTTAGGTATCTCCTTTAAACAAGTTTCTAACCGTGTCTATGAACATCCTGAACACGATTCATTCCGAATTTTTTCTACTACCAATACTTTTAAATGGTTTTCAAGAGATATTCAAGGTGATGTCGTTGATTTTGTTCGACTTGTTAAGGGAATTTCCTTTAAAGAAGCTCTAGCCTTTCTTTCTGATGAACCTTTTCAAAAAGAAGCTGTTCAAGAAAAAAGAGAGAGACCATTTTATTATCCTTTAAAGAGAACAGAAGATTCTAACTGTAGTCTGGCCAGATATTATTTAACAGAATGTAGAGGAATCTCAGAAGAAATCGTAGAAAAGATGATCCAACAAGATTTGATAGCACAAGCTAGTTGGAAAACAAATGAAACAGTTGAACCTGTTATCGTTTTTAAAAGCTTTGATCATCGTCATAAGCTGCAGGCAGCAAGCATACAAGGGATTTATAAGAATCCTGCTCTTTCTAGAGAGAGGTTAAAAACGATTCTAAAAGGAAGCCATGGATATATTGGAATATCCTTTGACATTGGTAAACCAAATAGACTGGTCTTTTGTGAATCGTTCATCGACTTGATGAGCTATTACGAACTGCATCAACAAAGTCTATCAGATGTTCGCTTGGTATCTATGGAAGGATTAAAAAGGTCTGTTGTTGCTTATCAAACTTTACGACTGATAGCTGAAGAAAATCAGAAGTTGGATTTTTTGGATACAGTAATACCTTCAAAGTTATTGCCTTTAATCAATACAATTCGTGATACCACCAGCTATTTTGATAATCATCCTGATTTATTGACACTTGCGGTAGATTGTGATGATGCAGGAAAAGATTTTTCTGATAAGTTATCTCAATCAGGATTTCCTGTTTTCCTGGATTTACCTAATAATGAATTTGGGAAAGAAAAAATAGATTGGAACGATATTATTAGAGAAAAGAAATCAGATTTACAATTGATGATCGAGACTGCAAAAGAGACATTGAGGAATCAACCAGTAAGGCAAACCTCTCAATGTTTAGAATTGTGATAACAAAATCAAGATGTTTTAGCTAATATTAGAATGAAGGAGGATCGTATATGACCATAATCGAACGCTTAGAAGAAAAGGTCACTAGGCAAGAAAGTAAGGTAGCAAGAGAGTCAGAAAAACTAGCTGCTTATAAAGAGCAACTGGAGACAGCGATGTTTGCGACGTTCAAAAGACGTCAAAGCATTAGTCCCATGAGTTTTGAAGAAGCTCTTGACAATGCCTTTGGTAAAGAAAGACAATTCGATGATTCTGAATTTAGAAAGGATGAAATGAGTGAATGACAAAAGATTGGAATTTTAATCAACCATTAGAGAGTAAATCAGAAAATCAAGAAGATCCAGATAAAATTGCGGCCTTATTTGGAAATCATCAAGGAGGTAATGATGTAAATTATGAAGCAGCTTTTCAAAAGCGAAAACAAACACCTGTGACGGAATCAAATCCAAGTTCTAAACCTAAAGTTACAGAGGTTAGAACAGGAAAAGAGACAGATATCACTACAAGTTATCAGCAACATCTTAAAAGACTGATTGCGGATAACAATAGCGATATTCAAAGTAGTCAAAAGAAAATTGAAGAGCTACATACGTTGATCGACACAAAGAATAAAGACAATAAGAAATTGCAGTCAATTTATGATGCGATTTCCGAATTACACTAAGCAGTCCTGATAGGCTGCTTTTTTTGAGAGGTTATAGATGTTTACAACATTTTTTAAGAAAAATCACGACAATAGTGATGTATTTAAAAAGCTGATTCATAGACTATCTGATATGCCCGTCCAAAATCTTGAAAAAATTGACAGACTGTTAGATATCATTTTCACTCCAGATCAAGAATCAGAACAAGTAAAAACAGAATCAATTTATAGGGAAGAAACATTGGACGACACATTAAAGGAAGCTAAAAATCAACTTCATAAGGAACAATTGGAGAAGAATTTAGAGAGATTTAGGAAAAATAGTCAATAACGCACCAAAATTGGTGCGTTATACTTTTTTATGCTATAATTGAATTATAAAAATAAAGGAGTTTGCCATGATTGGAAAGAACATAAAATCCTTACGTAAAACACACGACTTAACACAACCCGAATTTGCCCAAATTATAGGAATTTCTCGAAATAGCTTGAGTCGTTATGAAAATGGAACTAGTTCAGTCTCTACGGAGCTAATAGACATCATTTGTCAAAAGTTTAATGTATCTTATGTCGATATTGTAGGAGAAGACAAAATGCTTAATCCTGTTGAAGATTATGAACTGACTTTAAAAATTGAAATAGTGAAAGAAAGAGGTGCTAATCTATTATCTCGACTTTATCGTTATCAAGATAGTCAGGGAATTAGCATTGATGATGAATCTAATCCTTGGATTTTAATGAGTGATGATCTATCTGACTTGATTCATACGAATATCTATTTAGTTGAAACTTTTGATGAAATAGAGAGATATAGCGGCTATTTGGATGGAATTGAGCGCATGTTAGAGATATCTGAAAAACGGATGGTAGCTTAATGGAAATCCAAGATTATACTGATAGTGAATTCAAACATGCTCTAGCACGGAATCTTCGTTCTCTGACAAGAGGAAGAAAGTCCAGTAAGCAACCTATAGCGATTTTGCTTGGAGGGCAAAGTGGTGCTGGCAAGACTACAATTCATCGTATTAAACAGAAAGAATTTCAAGGAAATATTGTTATCATAGATGGCGATAGTTTTCGTTCTCAGCATCCACACTATTTAGAACTGCAGCAAGAATATGGCAAAGATAGTGTAGAATACACCAAAGATTTTGCAGGGCAAATGGTAGAGTCTTTAGTAACAGAATTGAGTCATTTGGGATACAATCTTTTGATAGAGGGAACTTTACGAACGATTGATGTTCCAAAGAAAACAGCACAACTCTTGAAAAGTAGGGGATATGAAGTACAATTAGCCTTGATTGCGACAAAGCCTAAGCTGTCCTATCTGAGCACCCTTATCCGATACGAAGAACTATACGCTATCAATCCAAATCAAGCACGTGCAACTCCAAAAGAACATCATGATTTCATTGTAAATCATCTAGTTGATAATACACGGCAATTGGAAGAACTAGCTATCTTTGAAAGAATTCAAATTTACCAACGAGATAGAAGTTGTGTATATGATTCAAAAGAAAATACAACTTCAGCAGCAACCGTTATTCATGATTTACTATTTGGAGAATGGAATCAAGTGGAGAAAGAGATGCTTAAATCTGGAG
>NZ_RJOH01000030.1:0-10770 GCF_003942995.1 Streptococcus mitis
ACGCCGCCAGCGTTCGTCCTGAGCCAGGATCAAACTCTCATTAAAAGTTTGAGTTCTCACTCATTTCTGTCACTGACAGATTTATTGTTTTTTTCATTGTTCAGTACTACAACCTTAGTTGTAGTGCCCTGCACATTGGTTCGTCTTGTTCAGTTTTCAAAGGTCTTTGTCACTCGCTTCTCTCAAGCGACAACTATATTAGTATATCACAGCTGCTTTTTCTTGTCAACACTTTTTTGAAACTTTTTTGAACTTTTTTCATCAAGTGTTCCACCCGCAACATACTATAGTCCGTACGGGATTCGAACCCGTGTTACCGCCGTGAAAAGGCGGTGTCTTAACCCCTTGACCAACGGACCAGAGTTGTTATTTTCAACTCTTACTATTATACAGGCTTTTCTAACTTTGTCAACTACTTTTTAAACTTTTTTAATTAATTTTACAACTGCTTCAGTTCGAGCGGTGTGTGGGAACATATCGACCGACTGAATATAATGGATATCGTAGACTTCTACTAACCTTACCAAATCACGAGCCAAGGTCGAAACATTGCAAGAAATATAGACCATTTTTTCTGGTACATAGATAAGAATTGTATCTAATAACTTGTCATCCAGACCTGTACGTGGTGGATCTACGATTAGAGCATCTGCTCGGTAGCCTTCCTTATACCAGCGAGGGATAATCTCCTCTGCTGTTCCAGCTTCGTAATGTGTGTTGTCAAATCCCATTCTTTTAGCATTTCGCTTAGCATCTTCAATGGCTTCTGGAATAATATCCATACCTCTAAGTGTTTTAACTTTCTTTGCGAAGGCAAATCCAATCGTTCCAACTCCACAATAAGCGTCAATCAAATGGTCTTCTTTATCAACATCCAACGCTTTTACTGCCTCACTATAGAGGACTTCTGTTTGTTCAGGATTTAGTTGATAGAAAGCGCGAGGAGATAGTGAAAATTCATAATCAAGAACACCTTCTTGAATACTCTCTTGACCCCAGATAATCTCTGTCTTTTCTCCATAAATCTCACTGGTTTTAGCTGTATTTGTATTAACAGCTACTGTCACAATCTCTGAAAAATCTTTAACTAAATCTTTTACCAGCAGGGTTAAATTAAGCTGGCGATTTGTAACAATAATAATCTGAACCTGTCCAGTCTTTCTTGCTCGTCGGACCATAATAGTCCTAACTCCTAGAACTTTTCTCTCATCCGTGATTGGAATCTGATGATAAGTAAGTAATTCTGCTAGACGATTAGCAATCACTTGGGTTCCCTTGTCTTGTACCAGGCAGTCTTTCAACTCTACTAAATAGTGAGAGTTTTGTGCATATAAGCCCGCCTTGACCTGATTCTTAAATTTTCGAGTCTGAAATTGTAACTTAGCACGGTAGTACTTTGGTTCCTGCATACCAATCGTCGGGCGGATTTCATAATTTTCATATCCTGCAGGAGCAAATTTTTTCAGCGCTTGATGAAGTAAGTCCGTCTTGAACTCTAGCTGCTTATCATAATGCAGGTGCATGATTTGGCAGCCTCCACATTCATTATAAATAGTACAAGCTGGCACAACTCGGAATTTAGACTTCTTATTAACCTTTAGTAATTTTGCTTCAACAAAGTTACGTTTAATAGAAGTAATCTGACAATAGATATCTTCTCCTTTGAGAGCACCAGGCACAAAGACTAAGGTTTTTTGATAAAAGCCGATTCCCTCACCATTAATTCCCATACGCTTGATTTTTAATGGTATTTTTTGTTTCACTTTCAGATTCATACCCCTATCTTATCACATTTTGAGTTATTCCGCTACCGCTTGATTTTTATATTTCATTAGTAAGTAAAGGCCTTGATATTCCTGATTTTCTTTAAAATCAGATTTCCTTATATTTTCTTTAATTTCTTTAAAAGTTCCTAAAAATGTTCACAAAAAAAGCCCCATAAAGGAGCCACTACACTATATGATGAGTTCAGCAGGCAAGAAACTAGCACGGTCAAACGTGCTTTTTTATTGCCTTGTACTATTATAGCATATCTTCCGTTTTTTAGCGCCTGCGGATAAAAGTAAGTAAAAAAACGACTCTAATTCGACACGGTTTATAGTGATTTATAGCAGTCTGTTCCTGCTAGTCAATTTGCTTTTCTAGTAAAAATGGTGTACACTTAAATTATCAAAGGAATTGATTTGGCACCCTGAAATCTCAATGAGATTGGCGCCTAAGTCAGTTCTTTTTTTGCGTGTCATAAATCAAACAATTCCCTTTTTTACAATAGCAATATGAATACCTAACAGACCGAATTTGTATTTTTTTCAAGTTGTCGCTCTATTTATTTATTGCTAATTTCTCAGCGATGCAGTTTATAATTTTATAGGTTCACAAAAGCCCCCAGAATCGTTTCTAAGGGCTTTTAATCTATTCTTAATATTTTACTTACGGTATGCCAATAGCGCCCCTTCTCTATAATTATGGGCAAAATCTAGTAAGATTTCACTTTTGAGAAGATCATACTCTGTTTTATCAATATCCAGTAATCTATAGAGTTCTTTTAAAGTATACTTTTGTTTTTGGGCAACAATAAATAAATTATAAAATATAGCACGTTTCTTTTCGTCTAGACTTCTACTATAAGAGTCTATCATTTTGACCATCTCGATAGCTTTGGTTTCAAATGCGCCTGGAGTATCTCTTAGATTGGCTAACTTCTTCAGCGACTTATAACTTTTCAAAAAATGATATGCTCTTTTTGCTGTTTCTGTGTTGTCTATTTCCATTTCATACTACCCAACTCATTGAAAAAATTCTCTCCAGAAAGGATTTTCACTATCAAAAATAATGTGATCATATTTTTATTTTAAGATACTTGTATAAAAACTTCATCCCATATATCCACTAAATTTTTACCATCAAAAACTTTAGCTTCCATAGCTTCATCAATCGTATTAAACTGATGACCTTCATAATCATAACCAACTACACAAATGCTGGATAAGAAACAAGCGCCTCGGCCATTATAATTAAATTCAAGATCTGTGTCTAAATATTTTTTAATTTCATCTTTTGTCATACATAATTACCACATCTCGATTATATCATTTTTTATATTTCTAAGCCCTAACATTTTATTTCATTATTTTTTAATTCTGTGATTTGGCGCGAGAAAAAATGTACAGTGACGGTGTGAAGCTCGCGAGCGACTAGTGGGAGGGGGATACCCCCCTATCTAGAATAAATCTTTTGCCATCTGCTTCAGTATTTCATTTTCTTCCAATTCCTTTTTACTTTTTGTTCCGAATTTCTTATTAGCTTCTTCCTCTGCCTTGGCTGCTGCTTCATCTTTAGCTTGTGCTATTAATCTAGCTTTCTCATTCTCATTTTCCTCCGCATATCTCTGGCCAATTTTTGACAAAACTTTTTGCGTCTCTGATGCGATCTTTAAATCTTCCGGCGATAGGGTTGTTTGCTCATGTAAGTATCTTCTAAATTCTATCCCTTGTTGTTCATGTTTACTTTTAACTGCAGTTTCTAAATCTTCATACCATTGATATGGATTGTGTTCAGTAGTCATTTATTTCACCATCCTATTATATGTTTCTACAAATTTATTTAAAAGACAAGCAACGCTTTTCTTAGGTGTATAGTCCAGCCCGTGATATCTCTGAACCAGACCTCCCTGGTCGTCGTACTTGTAGGACTCGGTATTTTTACCTATGGCGTGCTCAAGCTTACTTAGTGCTTTGTTTGCATCTTCTACATTCCGAGTAAAGTTTTCTTTGAGTTTTTCAAACTCTGGGAAATACTTTGATATTTTATCTAAAATCTCTGCATTTACTGATTCAGCCGCTGCTGTGATTTCTTTAGCCAACTTATGATATTCTTTTTTACTAACTAGAGGGTTGTTTTGAAGTTTTTCTAGCTCCTCCTCCAGTAGTTCCTTGGTATTTCCAGCAGTCCATAATTCCGTCTTAGCTTTATTGTATGCCTCAGCATCTACCTTATTTTTAGCTTCTACTATATCTTGTTTAGCTTTTTCAATTGTTGGGCCTATAGCTTCCAACTCCTCTTGACGTTTTTTAATTAATTTAGCATTATCATTTTCCATATTTTCCAATTCTTGAAAAATTTCTTTTACTGTACGTGTCATTCTCTTCTCCTTTTAGATTTATTTCTTGCAATTTTTTAGTTTAACCTATATTTTTTGTCTCGTTTCTTATCCTTGGTTTTTCTAACATTTTTACCTCATTTCACAACTGTTATATTTAACATATCTTCTATTTTGTGACTTTCAAGCACTTTTTAGAATCCCTTTTATATCAAGGGGATAGGCCTGTTTTCTGTTTTTGAATTTACATTTTCTCATTATGTAAAATAGAACGACTATTTAGTAGTCAAATGTTAGTATACTCTGGTCTAGTTCGTCTTGAGTGTAGCCGATATATCCAAGTATAATCTCTGGTGTTGAATGGTTGAATATTTTTTGTAGAATAGCTACATCACCATTCTTTTTGTAATGATGATAGCCGAATGTCTTTCTCATTGAGTGGGTTCCTATATTTTCAATCCCACATTTATTCCCAGCTTCTTTTAAAATTTTATACACTTGGGTTCTTGAAATATGACAAATTTTTACTCCCTTGCCATTCTCTCTTTTTCTGCTCGGAAATAAAAAATCATATTCTTTGAGTTGTTTATTATCAATGTATTGATTTAAGGCATTTCTTAATTGTTGATTAATTGGAAAATGTCTTATTTTTCCTGTTTTTTTCTCCCTTATTTCAATTTTATCTTCTATGATTTGTTTGACTTTAATTGGAATAATATCACTAACTCGTAAACCTGTATAAATTCCAAATAGGAATAATACGTAATCTCGTTCATTCTTCCTTCTCAAAAAATCCTTAATTCTTTCGATGTCATCAGTATCTCTAATAGGTTCAACTACTTTCATTTCTAAACCTCTCTTAAAAAAATTCTTAAGGTTCATAAAAAAGTGTAGTCATTTTGGGATATCTAGTGACTACGCTCTCCGCCTTACAGTCACAAGGTTTTTCGCCATGCGTAGTCATGTAGTCACCTTGCTCCCCAAAAAATAAACAATANACGCCTTTTATCTCTTATCTTCATATACTCTTTAATAAATAGAAAATAACTACATTTTTATATAAAAGTCAATAATACCAAGGGTTTAGGGGTGTAGTCAGTAAAATAGTAAAAACAACACTTTTTTCTAACCCCTTATGTATCAAGGGTTTTCTTCCTATTTAAAATGTAGTCACTTTTTAAAAATAAACTACACTGACTACATTTTTTTAACGTAAGCTGGTTTAATACTTTTACCAAATCTTGTTGATCGCCTATGTTCCCAGCCGTCTCGGTTTTGCATATACTTTTTAACCTTAGCCTTATCCTTTGGCGGTACTTTGTCAGTCAAATACACCTCTTGAAAAAATAGGTTAATGGTCATCTTGTCCCTATCTACCAGTTCGCCATAGGTGTCTGTATCAAGTTCAACTGTTCCACCCCTGTTATTTCTATAGTATCCTTCGTTCATCATGTCATAGATATAATAGTATCGCATTCTGTCGGTCATCGGGAACTGATACATTCTTTTTGGGTAAGGAGTGCCTAAATAGCGCTCCAAATCCTCAAGGGTTTCATCTACAAACTTGTAACGGCTTCTAACCTCATTTACTAGCTTTTCCTGCTCGTCTGTCAGGTTCAAGACTTGGTTAGCTCTCCAAGCCATCACCATAGCACCCCAAAAGTGTCTACGGTCTTTCTCTGTCCACTTTCTGCCCTTATAGGTGGTATCCTTGTGGACTTCCGCAACCAGAAAGCGCCTTTCTCCTGTTAGGTCGTTCAAATAATCATGGTCATTGGTTGCCCTCACAATAATAAAACTCTTAGGGAGTCGCCTATCACTGGAAGCATAAGGCGGTCTAAACTCCAGCTTGGTTTCTGTGATGAATTTCTTCAATTCTGAAAAACTAGCCTTTTTGCTGGCCACCATCTCATCATCAAAGACACACCAGTTTCTTACCATTCTAGCCTTGTCATCTTTGTCTGTGAAGGTCTCAACGGTTGTAAAATACTTGTGAGTAAAAAGCCCCTCAAAAAATTGGGTCTTTCCTACTCCCTGCCTTCCAGTCAAGTCCAGCACAAAGTCAAACTTGATGGTAGGGTCAAACACCTTGGCAACCGCTCCACGGAAAAATAAATCCATGATAATACGGTTATATTCATCATCCTTAATATTGAGATAATGCCTTAAAATATCAAAGGGATCACGCTGATTCACTAACTCTTTATACTCGCTTTCGCAAGATTCCAGATAGTCTTTTAAAGGGTTGTAGCTATGTTCTCCAGCCACTATCTCCAAAAAATCAGCTATATCAGGCTTTTTATAGTCCAGCTTGTACTTGGTAGCAATATAAGCCCTAATCTCTCTGATAATCAGGTCATCGATTGCACCGCTCAGGGTTCTACCGTTTAGCTTCATTGGTCTAGTCACTTCAATTTCATACGTAAAAGTGTTGTACTGTATCGCCCCTTTTAACTTGCTATCTCCGCTCAAAATCTTTCGGAGATTGTCTAAACCTCTATCAAAACCGTCACCTCTTGCTCTTTTTGCCAAATTCAGGCTATTGTTTTCCTCACTTGTCTCCCTTGCTTGAGTCAAGTCTACCATGGTAGGCGGTATTTGTTGCTGATCCTCTTTAATGATTTTATTTACAATGTCATTGCTATTCAAAAGCCACCTCCTTATAGAATTTTGTCGCTACTTCTAGGAAATAGCTTACTAGGTCTTTTCGTTTTACGATTGCTGAAAACAAATCCACCATCTGACTAAAACTGTAGCCATTCACAAATAGCAAGCGGACAAAAAGCGAAGTCTCATATTTGGTATAAATGCCATTACAAATCAGGTCAAAAACCCAGCCTTTTAACTCCACTCCAAGTCCCTGCCGTTGCTCGGTCAATTTGTTTACCTCTAATTCTTTCAGGATAATCAGCAAGTCAGGACTGGCCAAAACTATCTCCAAGTTTCTAACTAACCTCCAACCCTCTACTTCCTCTTTTTCTTCTTTTACAGTCACATACAAGCCTTTATAGTGAAAATCCGTCAGCGCCTCGCCTATCGGTTCAAAGTAGATGAATTTGAAGTATTCCCCATTCTTCCAAACTTGGGTAGGGGTAGACTTGAGAAAGCCGAATAAGGCCAATTTGTCACTAGACAAGGTCAACTCTATCACTCTCATTCTCCCACCCCCATAAACTTACGGATATCTTCCACTTTATAATAAACTTTTCTGCTATCATCTCCTGGAGGCTGATAACGTTTCAAGCCCATTCTTTCCCATTTTTGTAAGGTCAGGTATTTTATATCTAACTCTTCCTGTACTCGTTTTGCGGAAATCAGCCCAATGATTCGGGGAGATATTTTCTCATGGCTTTTTAGGTAACGTTCTAAGGCTTCTAATATTTTTATTTGAAGTTCTTCAATCATCCTTTCAAACATATCATCACCTCCACGGCTTAACCCCTGCAAGCTGGATATATCCGCCCATATTCAGGGTTTAAATCCTCGCTAGGTGTTTCTATCGTCTGTTGGTTTTCTCGCTCAAATTGGGCGCTTTTTTTGCGGTCTCGGTGGTTTAAATAAAGCAGTAAGCCAATCAATACAACCATGAAGATTACCGCCTGTGTATTGGTCAAATCTAATTCATTCATGCTATGCCCTCGCTTGATAATTCTTAATATATAACTGTTGCACTTCAGGTTCCATCTTTTGGAAAGCTTCAACTTCTTGAACAGTTACTTTTTTATTGATAAAATCAACGATAAACTGAAATAGATTTGGTTCATTTTCCTTTAAATCAAGCATGAAATCATCAAATTCTGCTTGTGCCATGTTTTTTAGGTCTAGTGTCATTGCATTGCCTCCTCAAACTTCTCTATAAGACAACTTTTATTTGCTTTCTGAGTTCCATTTTTAGAGTTAAAAAGAATATCTTTTAAGGTTACAGTAGCCCCTAAATACTCCTTTTCAGCATGCTCTATATACGCCTGTTGCTCTGCTTCGTTGTCAAAAAAGTACTTGGCTTGGCGTTTAAAGAATGCTTGTCGCATAGCATCCAATTCAAAAATACCAGGGCTGAAAAAGATTCCCGTAGTGCTTTTAGAGACCGCTTCGATTTTATGGCTGTCATTCAATTCAGGAAGTTCAATCCAAAGTAAACGGGATAAATCTTCTTTGATAGTTTTTAATTGTCCTGATAAGAGTCCTATTCTTAAAAAATCATTGTTTTCGTCTGCTTGGTGTAATTCCATACTAATTCTATCCAAGCTTTTAGCGATAATATCGTATGTTGTTTCTGTCATAGTCTACTATTCCTTTTTCCTGCTTTTTCCTATACCAGATTAGCACCACTCCAAACGCTGGGCATTTGCCCCAAGTTGACGGACGCTTGTAGTGATGTTTCGTGGGTAATCACCCACATTTTTGCTAAACAAGTGCTTAGAGTCGCCGTGTCAGCACTCGTTTTTCAAAACCTTTTCTAATTGCTTGCCTGCACTTCGGTTTTCTTAGTTTTTCTTCGTTTCATTTTCGATTTGATCGCCTAATCTTTTCCAGGCTCTATCAAATTCATCACGTTGAATTTCTTTACTATGTAATTGCCTTGCTAACTCCATGCCTCTACGCATGAATCTAGCGAAGTGGTTTTTTGCTTCCATCCTAGCCCTCCATCATGTCATAAAGTAGGGCGTAGTGCTTATCTGGGATTCTGTCCAAGGCTTTCAAGCCGTCATGTTCTGCTTTTTGTCTGGTTTCCGCCTTGACCGTGCTATCAAAAGCGATAGAAAAGGCGTTTAGCATTGCCTTATAGCGATCTACGCTCTTCAAATAGCGCCCACGGTCTGACAATTCCTTGTCTTCCAGTTCCTCTTTTACCGAATCGTCCAAGAGTGCGAACTTGGAGTACACCCCTTTTTCTACTTCAAATCCTAGACGCTTGTTTTGTCTCAGATTGTAAAGGTTGACCCTGCAACTCTCCAAGTTGCGATAACCTAATACTCCAGCGATTTCTTCTAAATTTTTGCCCTCTAATTCTGACAATTTTTCAGCAATATCTTTGAATTTTACTGCTTGATGTTGTTTTCCCATTGTATACCTTGTCTTTCTATGCTATAATCAAGGTATAGAAAAAATATCTATAACCTGAATCTTGTCGCTTGCTTCGGTCGCCAAAATCTCCGCAAGTGACTTTTTTGTTGCCTTTTTTCCCTGTCTGGGGGCTATAAAGCAAGTTTTTACTTTCGATAAGTTCCAGAATCCAGCTAAATCCCTGCTCCATCGTTTCAAGAAATGCGCCCAGGTCTTCACTGTCCAAATCCTCGTAGTTCATACAAAGATATTCGGCTAGTTGTCTGTCTTTCTCAACTAGCTTTTTAAAATCCTTGAAATACTTAGGAATTTCTACTCCCTTGGCATTTGTAACTGTCTTAAAATCATTTTCCATTTTCTATACTCCTATGCTTTAAAAATTAGTTCTTTAATTTCTGAATATCTCATATTCAAGTTGATCATCGCTATTGCCATATCTTCCAAACGCTGATAGTTTGTCAGTTCCGCGCTTGTTAAACTGTCAATACCGTTTTCACTTTCTCGCTCTTGCATGAGTTGGGCTTTGTTTTTCCCAGTCGCTCCCTTTAGCAGTAGGTTTGTAAGAGTGCTATAGGCATGCTGAGGTGCTTTCTCCCATGATTTGATAGCTTCGGTTAAGGTCTTGCGCTTTGGCTTTTCCAGTTCCCGTTGAAGATAGCGTTTAGAAAGTTCATCACGCATTTCAAAGAATGCTTTGACTAGGTTCATTTTAAATTGACGTACTGGTTCAGTATTCTTTAGATAAGTGATCAGCAAGGTTGCCTGTTGCTCGTTCAAACGATAGATTTTCATCGGTCGCCCTCGCCTATCTAATTTACGGATTTCAAATCCGATTATTCCATAACTTTCAAAATCCTCTTGATGATTTCTTATTAAACTTTGTACTGTATCATGCTTTACTTCAGCACATTCAGCGATGATTTCGCTTGTGGTGTACGGCTCTTTCTTGCCGTCCATATAAACCAGTTCCATTGGTTCGCTCCTTTCTAATATTTCGTATCAAGAAATTCATCAAGTGTAACTCCTAAGTAACTAGATACCTTTTTCAATGTATCAATACTTGGATTCTTTGCACGTTCATAATACAAAGCCGTTAAGGTACTTTTTGAAATTCCCGTAGCTTTTGCAACATCAGCGGTTTTTTTGCGTCGCTTCGCTAATAACAATCTCATGTTATTTCTCATTTTTTACCTCCATTTTAGAAATTTCACCATAATTGATTGAAAGGTGTTTGATATGGTGTACTTTTTGTACAACTTTCTGTTGACAGCAATATTATATTGTACTTTTTGTGCAATGTCAATACTTTTCTAAAAAATGTTGAATTTTTTTTACAACATTGTAAAAAAACGTGGTAAAATACTTTTGAAAGGTGTTTTAAAATATGGATAATAAGTTAAAAAAATTGAGGTTAAATAAAGAATTTAACGGTAAAGTAGGAATGACCCAGCAAGAAATAGCTGATGAAATAGGAGTTACAAAAAGAACTTACATTTATTGGGAAAAAGGTGAACGTCAAATTAAACCAGAAAAAGCCCAGCAACTTGCTGACTTCTTTGGGGTAAGTGTCGCATCTCTTTTAGGCCATGATAAAATATCTCCCGAAG
>NZ_RJOH01000031.1:0-9302 GCF_003942995.1 Streptococcus mitis
TCGTCCTGAGCCAGGATCAAACTCTCATTAAAAGTTTGAGTTCTCACTCATTTCTGTCACTGACAGATTTATTGTTTTTTTCATTGTTCAGTACTACAACCTTAGTTGTAGTGCCCTGCACATTGGTTCGTCTTGTTCAGTTTTCAAAGGTCTTTGTCACTCGCTTCTCTCAAGCGACAACTATATTAGTATATCACAGCTGCTTTTTCTTGTCAACACTTTTTTGAAACTTTTTTAACTTTTTTTCATTAAGTGTTCCAACCACAACATACTATAGTCCGTACGGGATTCGAACCCGTGTTACCGCCGTGAAAAGGCGGTGTCTTAACCCCTTGACCAACGGACCAGAGTTGTTTTCAACTCTTACTATTATACAGGCTTTTCTAACTTTGTCAACTACTTTTTTATCTTTTTATGTTTTTTTGTATGACTTCCTATTGAGTACGGATATCAAACTCTTTAAACACAATACGTAAGTCATTTAGCACTCTTTGACGCCCTCGGAAGCGTTCATGTCTTAAGACGCGCTCTAACTCTTCTTGTTTGTCTTTACTTTGTTTGTTTCTATAATCTCTTAATGTCTCATGAAAGAGATAATACTCATCTAGCCACAGACCTCCCTCACTGATACGATGACTAATCTCACCTACTTCTTCATACGGTTCTTTATCATATCTTCGTTTTTGACTTTCTTGCTTACGGATATAGTCTAGAATTCGATTACGGAACTTAGTTTTGAAGTATTTACGTAAGCGTGGAATATCTTCTGCCAGCTCTTCTTCTCTACTGATCAATTCATGTAAGCAAATCATTCCCTCTTGGTCCCAATCAGATAACTCCCATAAATGCAAGTAATATTCATTTCTACTCTTATATACAATTCCCTGGACTTCTTTATACAATTCTTTAAACATAACGTTCCCCTTTCTAGATACAGTTTAACAGATTCAGAAACACTTTTTTCCCATTTCCCCCATTCTGTTCCCTACACCGTCTAAACTGCACAAAAAAGAGAGGGCATGCCTCTCTCAGGGTTATAATTCTGCAATTTGGTTTAGGTTTACTTCTGCAACTGTGTCATTACCAAACATAGAGATAATCATCTTCACTTTATTGTTATCAATCTCTGTAATCTTACCAGTATAGTCTGCAAAAGCGCCATCAATAATACGTACAGTTTGACCAACTTCAACATCGATATCAAACTCCTGTACGGTTTGTCCCATAGAAATCAAGATATCACGAATTTCTTGTTCCAATAATGGAGTTGGTTTAGATCTATTCCCGTGAGATCCAACGAATCCTGTAACGTTTGGTGTGTTTCGAACAACAAACCAAGCTTCATCTGTCATCACCATTTCTACAAGAACATAACCTGGAAAGCGATTTTCTTCCACTTCTTTTCTCTTTCCATTCTTTTCAACTTGCACTGTTTGTGTTGGAATTTCAACGCGTAGAATATTATCCAACATGTTGTAGGTTTGTGCACGTTGTAATAGATTTTCTTTTACCTTATTTTCATAACCAGAATAAGTTTGTAAAACAAACCACCCTTTATCAAAACTATCCATGATATTTCCTTTCATAATAGAAGATCTCTAGTGTAAATAAGTCCACTAGCCTTCTAAAAAATGTTAATAAATCGAATCAAACCTGAAACAATCAACTGGTCAAAAATGTAAATAATTACTACAAAGAAAGCTGTGTATTCCATGATAGAACGAAAATCTCTCCAGCTTTCCTTGCGAGTTGGCCATGTTGTGTCTTTAAGAAGTCTAAAAATATCTCCAATAAAACGCATCGCTCTCTCCTATCTCGTTTCTCTATGTATAGTGTACTTACCACAATGTTTACAAAATTTATTTACTTCTAGTCGTGTTGGCTTGGGGTTTCCGCTGATCTTAATTGAATAGTTTCTCGAACCACAAACCGCACAAGCTAGACTTGCTTTTTTTAGTGCCATAACGCCTCCATCTTGTCTATTATAACAAGAAAGCTAGGCTTTGACAAGCATCTTAACGAAATAGATTGACTACCGAATCCCATATCGTTTGAGCCTTTTCCTTAATTTTAGCATCCGAGATAGCACGGCTGGCCTCATCTACCAGATTTTGCGCACGACTTCTAATATCAGAAAGGGTATCATCCGTCTGATTCGTTTCATTACTCTGCACTTGATTTCTTGTATTGGCTGGTGCAATTCCATTTTGCTTATAAGCATTTTCAACCGTAAAGGTACTTCCTGGCGTATAAGGTAAAATAGTATTTGCAATGTTTCTAAAGACATGAGCTGCACCATTTGAAGTAGATCCTGCTAGATAGTGATTTTCATCAGTGGTCGGGAAACCAAGCCAGTGACTAATCACTACATCCGGTGTATAACCAATTACCCACTGGTCACTTGTATATTCTGGATTGAAAACCGCTTCAGTTGTACCAGTTTTTCCTGCCATGACATAATCTGCAGGCGATGAACTAATACCGGTACCGTTGGTGAATGTCCCCAACATCATACTGGTCATCTTATCAGCTACAGACTTATCAATCACCCGTTTTTGTGAATTTTTATGGCTTGCTATAACTTGTCCACTAGCATTTTCAATTCTACTAATAAAATGAGCTTCAGGCATTAAACCTTCATTTGCAAAGGCAGCATATGCTTGAGCCATTTGCAGAGGATTGGTTTCGACACCACTTCCCAAGGCGACACCAAGAACACGGTCGACCTTTTCCATGTTGAGTCCGAATTTTTCGCCTGCCTCAAAAGCCTTGTCGACGCCCAAATCATTAACAGTGGCAACAGCAGGTAGATTAAGCGACTCTGCCAATGCTTGATACATAGGAACTTCTCGACTCGTTTTGATCCCTGCATAGTTATCAACCTTATAGCTGTCGTACTGCATGGTATGGTTATCCAACTGCTTATTCAAAGCCCAACCTGCTTCAACTGCTGGCGTATAAACAACTAAAGGCTTAATTGTAGAACCAGGGCTACGTTTTGATTGAGTTGCATAGTTGAAATTCCGGAATCCAGTTTTATCATTGCCAGCAACCTGACCGACAACTCCACGAACTCCACCTGTTTTCGGTTCTAGAGCTACACTTCCTGATTGAGCAAATGTTCCATCCTCTGCCCTCGGAAATAGAGATGTATTTTCATAGACAACCTGCATATTTGCTTGATAGTTTTGGTCCAGCTCTGTATAAATGCGGTAGCCATTATTGACAATTTCTTCCTCTGTTAGATTATACTTGGAAACAGCTTCATTAACAACCGCGTCAAAATAAGAGGGGTAGCGGTAATCTGAAATTTTTCCTTCATACTTATCTTGTAATTGCGAAGTCATATCAACTTCAGCAGCTTCGGTTTCTTGGTTTTTATCAATGTAACCCGCTGCAAGCATATTTTGCAAGACAGTATCACGACGATTAGTAGAATCTTCTACAGATTTCAAGGGGTTATACAGTTCCGGTCCTTTGAGCATCCCTGCCAGAGTCGCAGCTTGATCCAAACTCACTTCTGACGCAGAAACTCCAAAGTATTTCTTACTCGCATCTTCTACACCCCACACACCATTTCCAAAATAGGCGTTGTTAAGGTACATGGTTAAGATCTGATCCTTACTATATTTTTTTGTTAATTCTAAGGCAAGGAAAAATTCTTTTGCTTTTCTCTCAACAGTTTGATCCTGCGACAGATAGGCATTTTTAGCCAGCTGTTGGGTAATAGTAGAACCACCACCTGAACGACCAGCAGTGACAATAGCCAAGAAGAAACGACCATAGTTAATCCCGTCATTTTTATAAAAAGAACGGTCTTCTGTCGCAATAACGGCATTCTGCAAGTTTTTACTGATGTCAGTCAACTCAACATAAGTTCCTTTTTGACCGGACAAGGCACCGGCCTCTTTTTCTTCACGGTCAAAAATGAGAGTTCGAGTTTTCAAGGCGTTTTGCAAATCATTGACATTGGTTGACTTGGCTACAGCAAACAAATAGGTTCCAACTAGCAAGCTTGCACTCAAACCTAGTATAAGGACAATCTTTGTTAGATGATAGCGACGCCAGAATTTTCGAATTGAACCTACTTGGGCTAATTTTTTTCGATCACTACGAGAGCGACGTAAGCTAGTCGAATCAGAATCCCCTAGTTCACTTGTTTCTTTTTTAAAAAGAGAAAGAAATTTCTCAAACAATTTATCTAATTTCATGCGTTTATTTTATCATCTTCATCATAGGAAGACAAGAATTTAGCTATTTCCTATCCAAATAGGGCTTTTTTTGTTACAATATCTGTATGAAATTCACATTTACATTACCAGCCTCTTTACCTCCAATGACGGTTAAGCAATTACTAGAGGAGCAACTCCTCATCCCTAGAAAAATCCGTCATTTTTTGAGAATCAAGAAACATATTTTGATAAATCAAGAAGAAGTTCACTGGAACGAGATGGTAAATCCTGGAGATATTTGCCAGTTAACTTTTGACGAGGAAGATTATCCCGAAAAAGAAATTCCTTGGGGCAACCCAAACCTCGTTCAGGAAGTTTATCAAGATCAACACTTAGTTATTGTGAACAAACCAGAGGGGATAAAAACGCATGGTAATCAGCCAAACGAAACCGCCCTTCTTAACCATGTCAGTGCCTATGTTGGCCAAACCTGCTATGTCGTTCATCGTCTGGACATGGAAACCAGTGGCTTGGTTCTCTTTGCCAAAAATCCTTTTATCCTGCCTATTCTCAATCGCTTACTGGAGAAAAAAGAGATTTCTAGGGAATACTGGGCACTAGTTGATGGAAATATCAGCAGCAAAGAGCTTGTTTTCAAAGACAAAATCGGACGTGATCGCCATGACCGCAGAAAACGAATAGTTGATACAAAAAATGGGCAATATGCTGAAACACATGTAAGCAGATTAAAGCAATTCCCAAACAAAACTTCCTTGGTTCGTTGCAAACTAAAGACAGGGCGAACCCATCAGATTCGTGTGCACCTTTCGCATCATAACTTCCCTATTTCAGGCGACCCTCTCTATAATAGTAAATCAAAAACAAGTCGTCTTATGCTCCACGCCTTTCGACTTTCCTTTACCCATCCGCTTACTCTAGAGAAATTAAGCTTCACTACCCTATCAGATACTTTTGAAAAAGAATTAAAAAGAATAGATGATTGTGTCATCCATTTTTCCATATAAGAAAAGCAAGACCAAGAGGCCTTGCTTTTTATCGACTCATGAATTATTTAGCGATTTTTGCGAAGTATTCAAGAGTACGAACAAGTTGTGCAGTGTATGACATTTCGTTGTCGTACCATGATACAACTTTAACCAATTGTTTACCGTCAACGTCAAGAACTTTAGTTTGAGTTGCGTCAAACAATGAACCGTAAGACATACCTACGATATCTGAAGATACGATTGGATCTTCTGTGTAACCGTATGATTCGTTTGAAGCTGCTTTCATAGCTGCGTTCACTTCATCAACAGTAACGTTCTTTTCAAGAACTGCTACCAATTCAGTAACTGATCCAGTTGGAGTTGGAACGCGTTGTGCAGATCCGTCAAGTTTACCGTTCAATTCTGGGATTACAAGACCGATAGCTTTTGCAGCACCAGTTGAGTTAGGAACGATGTTTGCAGCACCAGCGCGAGCACGGCGAAGGTCACCACCACGGTGTGGTCCGTCAAGGATCATTTGGTCACCAGTGTAAGCGTGGATAGTAGTCATCAATCCTTCAACAACACCAAAGTTGTCTTGAAGAGCTTTAGCCATAGGAGCCAAGCAGTTTGTAGTACATGAAGCACCTGAGATAACTGTTTCAGTACCGTCAAGAACATCGTGGTTAGTGTTGAATACAACTGTTTTAACGTCGTTTCCACCAGGAGCAGTAATAACAACTTTCTTAGCTCCACCTGGGTGCAAGTGTTTTTCAGCAGCTGCTTTCTTAGCAAAGAAACCAGTAGCTTCAAGAACGATTTCTACACCGTCGTTAGCCCAGTCGATTTGTTCTGGATCACGTTCAGCAGAAACACGGATGAATTTACCGTTAACTTCAAATCCACCTTCTCTAACTTCTACAGTTCCGTCGAAACGACCTTGAGTTGTGTCGTATTTCAACAAGTGTGCAAGCATAACTGGATCTGTAAGGTCGTTGATACGAGTAACTTCAACACCTTCTACGTTTTGGATACGACGGAAAGCAAGACGACCGATACGTCCGAAACCGTTAATACCAACTTTAACTACCATTAGTGATTTCCTCCTTATGAAAATCATGAAATTTTTATTGTGAAAAGAGTAACTTGAATCACTACAAATCACCTTTCAACAAACCTATTATATAACTATTTGAGTTGAATTGCAAGTACGGGCATTGTTTTTCTATGTTAGTTTCTTTTTCAGGCTATAAATCAAGAACTTCATTACTATTCATATCGTAGCGATTCTACAGGATCCATTTTACTAATTTTACGTGCTGGGAAGTAGGCTGAGACATAACCAAGTAATAGAGCAAAAGCTAGAGTTCCTAAAATAGATAGAAGATTTAATTCAAAAACCTTCGTGATGGATGGGTAAAAGTGATTTACAACCGCATTCGCCAAACTTCCCACCCCTTGTGCAACCAAAAATGCCAGCAGCAAGGCGATTCCTACAATCCAAATAGCCTCGTAAATAAAAATTCCTTTGACATCGCGATTTTGATAACCAACTGCCTTCATGACACCTATTTCCTTAGAACGTTGCATGATATTAATGTAAATGATGATGCCAATCATGACCGCTGCTACCACAATAGCTTGTGATGAAAGCACAATCAACAATCCCTGAATAACACGAATAAAAGTAATCACAATATCAAGAACCTTCTGTTGAGAAAGAACAGTATACTTCTTATTTTTCTGCAATTCTTCTGTTACCACTTTTGTCTGTGATGGATCTTTAAGTTCCAAGATAAAATAAGATACAGCTTTTGTAAATCCAGCTTCTTTCAAAATTGTTTCCATTTGATTAGACGGCATGAAACTGTTGCTATCCTCCATGTCATCTTCATCATTGATTACACGCACAATCTTCGTTTGAAATTGAGCAATCTTGCTAGCTTCAGCAGCATTTTCTACAATGCTGGCTGAGACTGATTTGCCAATAATATCACTAGCCGTCAGATTTTTTCCTGTCTGTTCATTCCAACTTTTTAGTAAACTGCTTGGAATCGTCAAGCCCTGTTCATTTGCATCAGTATAGAGGGAACCGGCTAATACTTTGTCCGCCTCATTACTACTAACAGAAATACTTGTATCCTCATAGAGACTCACTACTTGAGCATAAGAAGGCATCGTTTGACTCAGATCCATTTCTTGCCCATCTATAGTAATATTTGACATGGTCATCCCAAAAGGACTCTCCAAATATTTAATAGCTTCTTTGCCAACTGTATCCGTGATATAGTTCTTATCATCTTGGTTCAAAAAGCCTCGTCCAGCATTTTCTGTGTTTAAAGCAATCTGAACTTGAGAAGGAATTTGACCTCCATTCGTATTTTCATCAATCATCGAAATCAAAGCATTTCCCAAGCCGAAAGAAATTAAGACTCCTACAAAACCGATTGAGGTTGCTAGCGCAATCAATAAGTTACGCCACTTTCTTTCCAGAAAGTTATTTAAAGAAAGTTTGAATTTGTTTTTCAATGATAATCCTTTATTTTTTGACTTCTTCAACGACTTCACCATCCTTCATTTTGATAATCACATCTGCATATGCAGCAACCTCTGGATTATGGGTTACAATCAATACTGTTTTCCCTGTCTGGGCTAAATTTTTAAATACTTCCAATACCATTTCTTGAGATTGAGAATCCAGTGACCCCGTTGGCTCATCTGCTACAATCATATCAGGCTGATTTACCAAGGCACGCGCGATTGCTACACGTTGCTTTTGCCCGCCAGAAAGCTGTTTAACATTTTTAGCCATAAAAGGCTCCATTCCTAAGCTACTTAATTGCTCCTTTGCAATCATTGTCATCTCCCTGTCAGATAAATCTTTGACATAGAGAGGTAGCTTGACATTGTCCAAGACAGATTGATGAGGAATGAGGTTGAAGTTTTGAAACACAAATCCAATCTTGTTTTTACGAAATTGAGTTAGTTCAATCTCTGATAAGTCACGGAGAGATTCCCCTTTAAATTCTAAAACTCCTTCATATTGTCTATCTAGACCACTGATGATGTTTAGCAAGCTAGTTTTGCCACAGCCTGACGGCCCGTAAATCGCTGTAATTTTACCTTTTGCGATTTGCAGGTTTATATTCTTTAAAGCCTGTTCTTGATGTTTACCGTCCAAAGTGTAAAACTTTGAAATATTTTTAATGGATAAAATGGACATGATTATCTCCTTTAATTACTTTTGACAACATATATCGATATAAACTACAATAAATAATACTGATATAAACTATATTTAACAATATCAAGCCCCATAAACCAAATAGTTTAATTTGATTGAATAATAAGCAAACCATAACTGGTACGAAGCGAATAATGTACAACGTTATCCTTGTATTTATAGGAATTGAAAAAGCATCTAATTCTTTCGCATTCTTGAAATGATACTTTCTAAATATAATTATCTCTAACATTTGTATCCCTTGGCATAAAAAATATGCTAGAGAAACTCCGAAAAGAAATAGGGAAATATCTATAAAGCTGTACCCCAGATAATTTAAAAAGAAATATAGCGAGATCGACGGAATTAAGATACTAATAAGATTTAAAGACCAAATTCTTTTTTTTATAAACTTATTAAGATTGACCCCCACAGCCTTCAGATAAGGGAAGTCCTTATTTAAAGTAAGAAAATAAAAATTTATCCCTTTATTGCTAAAAAATACTGTCCCTGAAAATAAAGCTGTATTCAATATCATCGCTTTATTCGAGATATCAATTCCTAAAAAATCTGGCAAAACCAACCACATGAACATAAACATAAAAGTTGAAGATACAGGTATAGTCATCGCTTTAAACACCGTCAAACCATCAACGACAGATAATAAATAGGTCATACTGAACGATTTTTTAAACCTTGGCCTAACATACCTGATTTTCGGTATAAAAAATATACTATTAAGTAAAAAAACAAGTAGGCACGCAAATATTCCTAAAGAAATATCATAGAAAAAAATAACTACTAAGATGGGGGAAACTAGAATTAAATTCTTTAAAAATACTATATTCCAAAATTCTCTCCCTGTGACATTGAAAAATATCCTCATTGTACTCTCTGTTTTTTTTTTTTTTTTTTTTTTTT
>NZ_RJOH01000032.1:0-8644 GCF_003942995.1 Streptococcus mitis
TTATAACTACACAAGCGATGAAATATTTCGCCTAAACTACTTCGATATTGATTATATATAACTTTTCGTCTATACTTAGGGGTGAACACAATGTGATACTTACAGTGCCACTTTGTGTGCGATAAACTATGAGCCTTTTGTGCCATATTTTTCTCCTTTCGCTTTACAATTGGCTTGAACACCTTTATTGTATCGCGTTCGGAGTTTTTTTGGTATAACCTTCGACGCGCACCCGCATAGCGGGTGGTTGTTTTGTCTCGCACCTAACGGAGCGAGACGGACTAATAGTCACATAAGACAAAAGGAAGCCACTAAGTGACTTCCTTCTAGAGGGAGGACTAATTAGTCTTCACCTTTGTTTTTCTTAATGATTTCTTCTTGTACTGACTTAGGTACATCTTCGTAGTGGTCAAATACCATCATGAATGTACCACGTCCTTGAGATGCAGAACGAAGAACTGTTGCGTAACCGAACATTTCAGCAAGTGGAACGTAAGCACGAACGATTTGGCTGTTACCGTGTGCTTCCATACCATCAACACGTCCACGACGAGCAGTTACGTGACCCATAACATCACCAAGGTTTTCTTCTGGAACAGTGATTGTTACAAGCATCATTGGCTCAAGGATAGCTGGTTGTGCTGATTTAGCAGCTTCTTTAAGAGCAAGTGAAGCCGCGATCTTGAAGGCAGTTTCAGATGAGTCGACATCGTGGTATGAACCATCGTAAAGCTTAGCTTTAACGTCAACCATTGGGTAACCTGCAAGAACACCGTTAGCCATAGATTCTACCAAACCTTTTTCAACCGCTGGGATAAATTCACGAGGAACCACACCACCGACGATTGCGTTTTCAAATTCGAATCCTTTACCTTCTTCGTTTGGAGTAAATTCAATCCATACATCACCGAATTGACCTTTACCACCAGACTGACGTTTGAAGAATCCACGTGCTTGAGTAGAAGCGCGGAATGTTTCACGGTAAGATACTTGAGGAGCACCTACGTTCGCTTCAACTTTGAACTCACGACGCATACGGTCAACAAGGACGTCAAGGTGAAGCTCACCCATACCAGAGATAACTGTTTCACCAGTTTCAACGTTTGTTTCAACGCGGAATGTTGGATCTTCTTCAGCCAATTTTTGAAGGGCAATACCCATCTTATCTTGGTCAGCTTTAGATTTTGGCTCAACCATCAATTGGATAACTGGTTCTGGAACGTTGATTGACTCAAGAATGATTTTAGCTTTTTCATCTGTCAATGAGTCACCAGTTGTAGTATCTTTCAAACCAACGGCAGCAGCGATATCACCTGAGTAAACAGTGTCAATTTCTTGACGACTGTTAGCGTGCATTTGAAGGATACGTCCGATACGTTCACGTTTACCTTTAGAAGTGTTCAATACGTAAGAACCTGATTGAAGCACACCTGAGTAAACACGGAAGAATGTCAAACGACCTACAAATGGGTCAGTCATGATCTTGAAGGCAAGAGCTGCAAATGGCTCTTCGTCAGATGCTGGACGAGTTTCTTCTTCGTCTGTATCTGGGTTGATACCTTTGATTGCTGGGATATCAAGTGGGCTTGGAAGGTAGTCAATAACCGCATCAAGCATCAATTGAACACCTTTATTCTTGAAGGCTGAACCACACAATACTGGGAAGAATTCAACGTTGATAGTCGCTTTACGGATACCAGCTTTCAATTCTTCGTTAGTGATTTCTTCACCTTCGAGGTATTTCATCATCAATTCTTCGTCAGTTTCAGCAACTGCTTCGATCAATTTTTCACGGTATTCTTGAGCTTGGTCAAGGTATTCAGCTGGGATATCTTCTTCAAGGATATCTGTACCAAGGTCGTTAGTATAGATTTCAGCTTTCATCTTGATCAAGTCGATGATACCACGGAAGTCATCTTCAGAACCGATTGGCAATTGGATTGGGTGTGCATTTGCTTGAAGACGATCGTGAAGTGTGCTTACAGAGTAAAGGAAGTCAGCACCGATTTTATCCATTTTGTTAGCAAATACGATACGTGGAACTCCGTACTCAGTTGCTTGACGCCAAACTGTTTCAGTTTGAGGCTCAACACCTGATTGTGAGTCAAGAACGGTAACCGCACCATCCAATACACGAAGAGAACGTTGTACTTCGATTGTGAAGTCCACGTGTCCTGGTGTGTCGATGATGTTTACGCGGTGGTTGTTCCATTGAGCTGTTGTCGCAGCAGATGTGATAGTGATACCACGCTCTTGCTCTTGCTCCATCCAGTCCATTTGTGACGCACCTTCGTGAGTTTCACCGATTTTGTGGATTTTACCAGTGTAGTAAAGAATACGCTCAGTAGTTGTTGTTTTACCAGCATCGACGTGAGCCATGATACCGATATTACGAGTTTTTTCAAGTGAAAATTCGCGTGCCATGAGGTTTGTTTCTCCTATTTATTTTTGATTTCTATTCTATTATAACACGATTTTAATAAAAACGGATAGGCAGGACCTACCCGTTCTCAATGTTTTCATGCTATTGTTGGTTTCAACTTGTAGATTTACAAGTTGAATTGAACTCGGGCTAAAGTTAATTAGCCGATTTGAGCCGGAACGGGATGCTGTGTGAAAAAGATAAACTTCCTTGTATTCGTCGAATACTGCGTCAGTTTCCTATTTTCACCTTGCATCCTTATCGTTCCTAGCATCATGATTTAGTTGAGCTCAAGCTAAAAGTCTGGAGAAAAAGATGAATCTCATTGGTTGCAATCGCAACCTGCTTTGATTCCCTATTTTCTCTGGGACTTTCTTAACGCTTTCGCATCCTATATTACCAACGGAAGTGTGCGAATGCACGGTTAGCTTCAGCCATACGGTGAGTGTCTTCACGTTTCTTAACAGCAGCACCAGTGTTGTTAGCAGCATCCAAGATTTCTTTTGCAAGACGGTCTTGCATTGTGTGTTCACCACGAAGACGAGCGATTGTTACCAACCAACGAAGTCCAAGTGTTGTACGACGTTCTGGACGAACTTCAACTGGGACTTGGTAGTTAGAACCACCAACACGACGTGCACGTACTTCAAGTACAGGCATGATGTTTTCCATAGCTGTTTCAAATACTTCAAGTGCATCGTTTCCAGTAGCTTCTTTGATTTGCTCAAAGGCACCGTAAACGATTGAAGCAGCTGTACCACGTTTACCATCAAGCATAACGCGGTTGATAAGACGAGTAACTAGTTGTGAATTGTAAAGCGGATCTGGCAATACGTCACGTTTTGGAGCTCTATTTTTACGACTCATTTCTCTTTATCCCCTTTCCTTATGCTTTTGGACGTTTAGTACCGTATTTAGAACGGCCTTGTTTACGATCGTTAACACCTGCAGTATCAAGTGCACCACGGACGATATGGTAACGTACCCCTGGAAGGTCTTTTACACGTCCACCACGAAGAAGCACCACACTGTGCTCTTGCAAGTTGTGTCCGATACCTGGGATGTAGGCAGTAACTTCGATAAGGTTGCTCAAACGTACACGAGCAAATTTACGAAGGGCTGAGTTAGGTTTTTTAGGTGTCATTGTTCCAACACGAGTTGCAACACCACGTTTTTGTGGTGAAGAAACGTTTGTTTGAACTTTTTTATGACTGTTGTAACCAACGTTCAAAGCTGGTGATTTAGATTTTTCTACTTTTGATTTACGCGGTTTGCGAACCAATTGGTTAATTGTAGGCATCTACATTCTCCTGTGTTTTTTTATTTTTGGTGATGATACACTTGGTGACAGCTATCATCTGTGTGTACTTTTGCAACATTTGTCAGCACGTCCCTGTACACTCTTGAGAGACCAAAAGTAAAAAGTACCGTCTATTATTGTAACAAAATTTTCCCTTGGTTGTCAAGATATTTTTCTTTTTTATTCTTAATTTTAGCTCTTTTGTAGTGCTCCCTAAAAAAAGAAAAGGGAGGAATCCTACCCTCCTAAAGTTAGTATTGTTCCATTCAATCCCATCAATTTTAGCACATAATGTTCAAAAAATATTATATCATCACAACCAACCAGATTCTTTCGCAATATTAGCAGCTTCTGTTCGATTACCAGCATCTAGTTTCGAAAGAATATTGGTGACATAGTTTCGGACGGTTCCGTTGGATAGATAAAGTTTGTCTGCAATTTCTTGGTTAGAGAAGCCCTGAGCGATTCCCTTTAAAACTGCGATTTCTTGCTCTGTTAATGGATTGGGATGCGTCATCACCACTTCCATCAATTCAGGCGAATACTCCTTGCGCCCTTCGAGGACAGTGTGCAAGGTTTGCATGAGGTCTGCAATATTTCTTTCTTTTAATACATAAGCATCTACTCCAGCCTTGACCGCACGTTCAAAATACCCAGGACGCTTGAAGGTCGTCACTACAACCACCTTTGTTTCTAGATTTTCTGCTCGTATCCACTCCAAGACTTCGAGGCCCGTCTTAACAGGCATTTCTACGTCAAGGATGGCGATATCTACAGACTCCTTTTCTAATAGTTGGATTGCTTCTTGCCCATTCTTGGCTTGAAAGACAGACTCTACATCCGGTTGAAGCGTGAGCAACTGGCACATGGCATCTCGCAACATACTTTGATCTTCTGCAACAAGTAGTTTCATCTTAGTCTCTCTCCTTATAAGGTAGTCGAACCTGAACTTTTGTCGGTTGTTTCCAACTAATTACCTTTACTTCTCCCGAAAATGGAAAAACACGATCTCGAACTGTATGGAGGTCATCCCCCTTTATAGAAGCAAAGCCACAGCCATCATCTCCCACTGTTAGAATGAGTTCTTTCTCTGTCCGTTCTAATTTTAAGTAGACTTTAGAAGCTTTGGCATGTTTGATGATATTAGTCACCAATTCAAGCAAAATCATGGAAGCCGTTGACTCCAATTCCTGAGTTAAGCTAGCTGTATCTAGTTGATTAGCTATTTCCACCTCAATTCCAGCAATTTCCAACATCTTTTTCACAGTCTCTAGTTCGGATGTCAAAGTTCTAGACTTAAGATTTTCCACAATGGTTCGCACTTCACGCATTGATTCTTTGCTAATTTGCTGTATTTCTCTTAATTCCTTTTCCACCTGTGGATAAGCCTCCATCTGAAACAACTGCAAGGCTAAATCTGTCTTGACACTCAGCATAGCAAAGGTATGCCCCAGACTATCATGCAAATCCTGACCGATACGACTGCGTTCATTTTCAGCAAGCAATAGATTTATCTGGGCATTTTGCTTAGCCTGCGCTTCTTTCAAATCCTCCACAATCCGAATCCGAACCAATCCAAAAGTCATTAAATCGACAAAAGTAAGAATTACAAGTAGATAGAATAGAAACTCAACTTCGATTCTCTGAAAAATCAACAGTTGGCCCACAACAAGGACTTGAGCAAGAAGAAAAGTCCAGACATGTAAAGACTTTAAACTACGTACGCCAAAATGATAACTTAAGAGGTTAGAAAGGAAAAAGAAGAACCAGATATAATTAACAGCAACAAAGGCAGTATTCCCAACTACATAAGTCAGCATGAGACCCCAATATAGCCAAGATAGGCGCTGGCTCTTAGTTGTTAAAACACCCAAATATGCCACTACAAATAGAATATCAATCAATAAATGCCAGACAGAAAGCCACCCAGTCACTACAGGTAGGATGGGGAAAATCATAAAAATTAAACTGGCCCAAAACATATAGTGTATGCTTTTCAGTCTTTCAAGCATTAAGAATTCTCCTTATGACCTTGAAGGTAAATGGTCAAACCAAACAAAACTGCTGAAAAAACAAGTAGATAAACTGTGGCTGATAAATTGATGCCACCCTCGTTTAAGAAGGTCTTGAGCAACTCCATCAACTGATAAGTTGGTAGACACTTCCCGATTGCTTGCATCCAGTCTGGAAATAAAGAGATGGGCATCCAGAGTCCGCCTAAAACAGCCAAGCCTAGATAGAGAAGATTGCCCACGACAGACATCAGCTGACTAGAAGGTAAGAGTGTCAAGGTCAATCCAAGCGCTACAAAAGCTACACTTCCTACTATCAGCAAGAACGCAGCCCCAATCCAGTTTCCAAGAGACATATCCACACCTCTTACAAAATGCCCAACTGAGAAAACCACCAAGATTGAGACCAAATAATCAACCATCATACTTGTTATCTTTGATAGATAATATTCTACCATATTTACAGGGGTATGGCGCAATGTTTTCTGCCAGTTGTTGATTTTATCGGTATGTAAAACAGCTGGGAATGAAAACATAGCTGTCGACATCATGGAAAAAGCCGTCATGGAGATGAGGTAATCACGCATAAAATTCGCGGGTCCACCAGGTGTGTCCTGGTACATGCCTGAAAAGAATAAATAGAAGGCTGTCGGCATCCCTACGGATAATAGATAATAGACTAATTGTCGTTTGGTCAATAGAAATTCTATCTTGTTTAGTGCGGTCCATCGTTTCATCTTAGTCATCTCCCTTTTGTGTTTCTTCAAAGATTGTATCCAGTAAGCTACGATTATTGACTTCAATTTCTTGAATCCTACATCCTGCTTGCACTAACAGTTCCCAAAAAGCATCTGCTTCGCGTGTGACTACTTGTAGAGCATCCTGTTTTTGTGACCAGTTTTCAACCAAGTTTGACTGTTCGACAACTTCCTTATATGCTATAGGAAGGATAAAGTGCTTTTCAATCTCCTCACTGCGCATGGCTAGAGGTGTTGTATCGCGAATCAATTCACCCTTGTGTAGCACCAAGATTCGATCAGCCGTATGCTCCACCTCTTCGATGTAATGGGACGAATAGAGAATGGTAACTCCCTGCGCTTTTAGATCCTGAACAATTTCCCAAAAACGTTGGCGGGTTGAGGTATCCATGGCCGCAGTTGGCTCATCTAAAAAGACAAGTTTTGGTCGCCTAATCAAGGTCAAGACAAAAGAGAAGAGACGCTTTTGCCCACCTGACAATTTTTCTGCGAATTGTTCTTTTTGTTGCTTGTCAAACTGCAATAATTGATCGATTTCCCGGTTGCTCAAGGGATTTGGGTAAATGCTTTGAAAGAAAGCAATCAACTCTTTTACCTTTAGTTTCTGAACAATTACATTCTCTTGAGGGAGGTAGGATCTTGTATAGTCTAACTTAGAGCTCGTTACCGGCAAATCTTGGATAGATACTTGCCCACTGGTGACCAGTTTATCTCCAAGCAAACAGTCCAATAGCGTTGTCTTTCCAGCACCATTTGGCCCAATCAAGGCGATGCATTCACCTTCTGCCACCTCAAAGGAAATATCCTTCAAAATACCCTTGTCCTTGATGTTTTTATTTAGGCTTTCTACCTTAATCATGTTCATGATATTCTCCTTTCAGCCACTCCTTCCCATCGGAAAGACGATAAAAATCATAAATCCTAATCCCCATGCACCACGGATGAATTCGTGAAGGAAGTCTTGATCAAACCAACCTGTAAATATTTCTACCAACCATACCACTAGTGACAGTCCAATAAAAAGATAGGGAACTTTTTTCATTTTTCAAACTCCTTTTTCACATCTGAGACCAATTTCAAACCTTCTCGGATAAGCCAAGACAAAATTCCAAAGCCAGCAAAGACCTCCCAAGGAAAATGATAAAATCCTTCATCCAATCCTGAAAACATGAGATAAGTCATGACTCCTGCTGTTACTAGACTCACTGCGACAATCATTTTATTTTTCATCTCTTCTTCCTCCATTTCATACTTCAATTATAGACTTTTGAAGTTTGCGGAGCTAGATGCTTCTGTCACTAGGAAATATGACAAATGTCATAAAAGATTCTGTTCAAAACAAGCAAGATACACTATACAATAAAACACAAGTAGAAAAATCTAAGGTAGCTTCCTCAAAAGAAATATCAAACCCAATTCACACTATAATGTAAACTAATACTTATCTAGACTCGTAATAGCAGCAATTTTTATAACATTGAAACATATATTATAGGTTCAACAAAAACTCTTCTATTACTTTATTAAGAATTAATAAGAGTTATAAAATCTATTAAATTTCAATGTGTATAATTAACTACAGTATTTATTAAATAAGACAGGAAACAAAAAAGTATACGCGATCAAAATGAATTACTGAAATTCAAAAAAGAGAGAAGCAAACTGATTCTCTCTTAATGTATATAATATCTAGTTAAACAAAAAAGATACGCTTACGTATCTCTGTAATGAATCGGGAAGACAGGATTCGAACCTGCGACACCTTGGTCCCAAACCAAGTACTCTACCAAGCTGAGCTACTTCCCGAGTTAAATAGAAAAATGCACCCTAGAGGAGTCGAACCTCTAACCGCCTGATTCGTAGTCAGGTACTCTATCCAGTTGAGCTAAGGGTGCTCATTAGTTTATGCCGAGGACCGGAATCGAACCGGTACGATCGTTACCAATCGCAGGATTTTAAGTCCTGTGCGTCTGCCAGTTCCGCCACCCCGGCCTCTCTAAGCGAACGACGGGATTCGAACCCGCGACCCCCACCTTGGCAAGGTGGTGTTCTACCACTGAACTACGTTCGCACCGTTTTCTTCTATCTAAAAATGCCGGCTACATGACTTGAACACGCGACCCTCTGATTACAAATCAGATGCTCTACCAAC
>NZ_RJOH01000033.1:0-8236 GCF_003942995.1 Streptococcus mitis
CAAATTAGATTGCCAATAAGTATATTTTTTATCAAGTAACGGTTGTAATATACCTCTCCATCCTAATTCTTCATGTCCACCACCAAAAAAAATTAATTGTATAAAGAATAGCGGCATCAGATAAATTGATACTCCGTTTAATTCTAAGGAAGATACAGAGAATAGTATCAAAATTGCTAACAAATGAATAATGAAATAAATACTACTATTTTTTCTTTTATTAAATACAAAATGTTTAAATTTTATATTATTCCTTTTCAAATAAAAGCCACTTGCAATAGCTGGACCAAGTGCACCTACTATATGTAACATTCTCCCTATAAATATTTCTAATCCCAAAATATGAGATTGAGTAAATATGGCAAGAAGCCCCCAAGCTATATAAGTAATTCCAAATGTACAATAAAGATAATTTTTTAAATTCTTTTTGTCAATTTCTGTCATTTTATCTTCCTTATCTTGATTATTTTATGAATAATATTTTTACTGCTTCTTAGTTGCTGTCGATTTTAAACTACCTATATTCTATCACAAAAACACAAAAAAAGCCTTACAATCAAGGCTTTTCATTATTCATTTCATCAATACTTTAGTTTCGTAGGTTCAGATTCGCATGATTAAAACTAGTCAATTTTCTCAATAATGTTTCCAAGTTTATCTAATACAAGACATGAATGATCATTTAGTGGAATTATGGGAACATTAACGAGTTCTTCAGCTCTATCCTTATTTGCTTTATCATTCCATGAATCATAATGGACACTAATTAAAAACTGACTAAAGAATCCTAATCCATTTTTTATCTTTATCTGATGATCTGAATTATCATTAGGTGAGACATAGACTTTTTCTCCTAATAATAGGGCTCCTGCAGAAAATCCTATAACTTTTACCCCTTTATTAAGCATATGATCGATATAATTTTTGAACTCCTGATTGACATAAGTAGCTAAATATTTTTCCGTATTTCCACCACCTATAATAATTAGATCAGCATCTAGATAGCTATCAAAATTAATCTGCTCAGTGTCCAAAAGTAAGTAATCAGTGTTTAGATGAGGAAATTGACTTTGGAAAACTTCCGTGTACTTTTTCATATAGGGTTGCCAATTATCTCGAAAAACTGTAAAAATAACAATTCTTTCAATCTTGCTTGATAATACAATTTTATCAACAATGCTATGTTTCTTTATTGGGGGATTCCCACCCNTCAAAAAAATTTGTTCTTTCAAGTTAACACACTTTCTAAAGATACATAAATTTTGACCACGTTCTGAAATTATAATTTCTTCTTAAAATGAATAATTCTATTTGCCTCCTGAAATCCAATATTGAGATGAAATCTTATAGAATCCGTATTCGTTAAAGTACAGTCACTTGCAAATTCCTTACATCCTTTATTTTTCGCCCATTCCTCACATTTTGTACAGAGATTTTTAGCAATATCCTTTAAACGATATTCCTCGTCGACAATAATCCCTTCTAAGAATCCAACAGGACTATATTTACAACCTTCAACGTAATCAAATCTGAGTGAACATAGTGCTAGACCTACAATTGTGTCACCTTCAACTTCAGTAAAGATTGCAGTATTTTTGCCATTCGTATATTTTTTTACTTCATCAATAGCTTCTTTATCGGTCAATTGGGGCCATAATTGTTTCATTAGTTTAGCCGTTTTTATAGAATCTTTTGTTATTCCATCCATATTGATGTTCCTCCGCAAATTACAAGCAAGTTTTTCGAATCACGCTGTTACTTTGTTACTCATTGATTGATACCAATACCATCCCCTTCTACTTTTCGACTGTCTCAGATCGGAAGAGCAGAGCCACGCACTCGGCGGTTCGGACTTACCGTATCATTTCGTCGGTTTCCCTCCTCATTCTACGAGTCCTATACCATGGGCGGAGCATCTACTTCTAGTTCGCCGATGCCTCAGCTCGTACAAGCAGTGATACTGCCTCAACATGTGGTGCTAGTCAACATCTATATTATATAACGAAAGTAATAGAGTGTTTTATAAAATTATACTATAAAATGAAAGAGAATTACACACTCAACTCAAACAACTTATAAAACTCACCTCTCCTAACCATCAAATCACTGAAAGAACCATCTTCAACAATAACTCCATTTTTCATAAAAAGAATTCTATTGTATTTTTTCAACATGCTCTTATTTAACTTATGCGTAACAACAAGAACCGTCAAATCTTGAATTTCTAAAATTGAACTTTCAATTTCAGTAGTAACTTTATTATCTAAAGACGAGGTAGCCTCATCTAATAATAAGATTGGTGTTTTTCGAATTAAAGCACGCGCAATACTAAGTCTCTGTCTTTCTCCCCCAGATAGATTTGATCCATTCTCGCCACATAAAGTTTGTAGACCTAATTCATTTTCTAAAATATAACTTTCTAAGCCAGACTGCTGTACAGCTTTTTTTATATCATCTTCAGTAAAGGATTGACTAAGGGTAATATTTGCTTTTAAAGTATCATCAAAGATATAAACATCTTGCTGAACAGTAGTCATTAAGTTATAAAGGCTCTCTGCTGAAATAGCTTGCAAATCTTGATTATCAATTGAGATATACCCACTTGTTACATCATAGAAACGCAGTAATAGATTGAGTAAAGTTGATTTCCCACTCCCTGACATTCCTACAATTGCAATTTTTTCTCCTTTTTTAATCTTCAAAGATAAATGATTAAAAATTTTTTCTTCAGTATTAGGATAGGAAAAATCTATATTTGAAAAAGAAATAACATCATCAAAAAATTCTTTCGTTTCACCAGTCTGAAGTTCTGTTACATCTTTTACCTCAAATGCATCTAGTGTTGCCTGACCTTCACGGAATTTACTTATTCCCATACCAACTTCATTTAGTGGCATTACTACAAAATTGACCAGTTGAACAATAGCTGTTACACTCCCAATTGTGGTATGGCCATTAAAAACAAGATACATTCCTCCACCAAAGGCTACCAAAAAAACAATCATCCCTGAAAGCTGCGAAATAACATTAGCTAAAACATCAAATTTCCCTTTTATAAAATTTATTTCATCAAATTTTTCACTTTCATTACTATAATCCTCACAGATAGCATCTTTCACATTAAAACTTTTTATAACTAGNAACCCTGCTAAAATATCTTTAACCTTAGCTAAATACTTCTGATCGGCAATCATAGCTCTTTTTTGAAGTGAAGCTGATTTTTGCCCAATAAATCCTGATATCATCATTGGAATAATGCTAGCAATGATTACTAATAAAGTCAAAAACCAATTACCTATAAACATAGCTAGGAGTGAAAAAATCATTAAGGAAAGGTTTTTTGAAATATTAAAATACTGGTGGAGATAATCTTGCTCAATTTTCTTCATATTTTCGGTTAATACAGAAATAAACTTCCCTGATTTTTCTTTAGAAAAGTCTCTATAATCGCTATCTAAAATAGATTGGAACACCTTGTTTTTGTATCTTGACATGATTTGCCTAACAAGTTTATTTCTCAATCGAAGAGATATAAAGTTCAGTCCTGTATAGATGAAAATAACACTAGCTCCTACTAGTACCGCTTGAGTTAAGGCATCTTCATTTTGAGACATACCACTATCAATAATCCCTTTAATAGAATAAGCAAAAGCAATATTAGTTAAAGGGACCAGTATATTAAATATCATGAAAGCATAAAAAGCCTTCTGATGATTCTTTATCAATTGTTTCATCCTTAATCTACCTCATAATTCTTAATTTCATTTAGAAAATGAGACATAAAATATTCTTCTAAGTTAGTATTCTCTCTCCTAATCTCTTTCATAGAGACCTGTTCTACAATTTCCCCATTTTTGATAAAACCAATTTTATCTGCTATCTGTGAAATTTCCGATAATATATGACTCGATATTAGTATTGTAATNCCTTGTTCCTTAGAAAGCGACAACAAAAGATTTCGAATTTCTTGAATTCCTATTGGATCTAAACCATTGATTGGCTCATCTAAAATCAACAATTTAGGTTTTGTTAGAAAAGCACGAGCTAAACCAAGCCTTTGCCTCATTCCTAACGAAAAATCTTTTACTTTTTTAGTCGTATTTTTTAATCCGACCATTCTTAAAGATCTTATTATATCTGATTCAGTAATATTTTTCCCCATATACTGTGCGTGAATTTCCAAAATTTCTTTTGCAGTGTAATTATCATAAAAAATTGGTGATTCAATAATACTTCCAATCTGACTTAGGATTTCTTCTCTGTGTTCTTGTAGATTTTTCCCAAAAATTTCAATACTACCTGATGTAATTGTTGATAAGGATAACATACATTTCATTAACGTTGTTTTTCCAGCACCATTCGGTCCTAAAAAACCATAGATTTCTCCTTCAGCAATTTGAAGGTTGATACCACTTAAAATTTCTTCTTTATCAATTGTTTTAAAAACTTCTTTTATTTCAACAATATTTCTCATTTCTATCTCTCTTTCTATATCCAGCTTTAAATGCAAGAATTTTTCTCCCGGAGCATAGATACTAACTTATACAGTCTCTTTTTTTATATAAATCATTAAGGAATTATCACTTTCCTTCAATTAAACTCAGGTATGCTACTTGATACTAATATCTTTTCTTGAAATAGTATAAATTGAAAATGAAGTAATCATTAAACTTAGGAAACTTGCAAATATTAAAAAGAATAAGTTATCAGCAATATTATTAGATAAACTTCCTGGACTTACATTCGAAAGTAATACTGCTAAACCAAGACCTGTAAGCATTGTTATAGCTGTTGAATGCTTAATCATACCTAAAACAAATGATAGTAACCCTATTAGTACTGTTCCAAACGTAACTCCAGCTAAGTTAATTAATTGATTAGCAACAGGGATATAACTAGATTCAGTGACAACAGCCATGAATCTAATGAATAATTGAATCACTAAATGTGCAGAAAAATGGGTAATAAATGCTATTAGAATGACTGAAACAATTTTTCCCCATAGTAACTTTATTTTAGAAATAGGGTAAGAAAACAACTGAAAAATTGTTCTTCGTTTAAATTCATCAATCATAATCATAGATAATAAATAAGATTCAAAAATCAAAAATGCTGCTTTTGTAAATAAAGATGAAAACAATGAAGCTACAATTGCCCAACCTTCCCATTTACCAGTAATTCTAATAACATTAGAATCCTGTCCAGTGAATTCTCCTAGTTTATTATCAGTACCTAACCCCATAATAATGATTGCTGTAATACCTAACACTATAAATATACTACACAACCAGGCTAAAAATAATTTAGATTTAGAAACTTTATTTAATTCAATTTTAATAAGCGACAACATAGATTCTTTCCTCCGAAGTGTAAATAAAGAATAAACTATTCAAACTAATCTCAACAAATATTTAAAAATAAACTTATTCTTCAGACAATGTCACTATACATACTATCGGTATGTATATACTAAAAACAAACATACCTACGGTATGTATAATAGATTTTTAATAACACACTTAAAGTATGTTATTTTTTAATTATAAATTATGTAAGATAATTTATTCAATTGATAATACATAAATAGAAATGAGTATTAACAAAAATGTCATGCGACGACTTATTTACTATTTTTTAAGTGATCGAATAAGTTGAAAATCACCTCCATCATTTCATAAGAAATTAACTGTACCCCTAGACCTTCAAAAGTAAGTTTAATGAAATTCATTTTACGCTTTAATTCTACTAATGAAAAAACGGAAATTTGAAAACCAATCCAAATATTTAGAGTTAAAACAATTAAATCTGCTAGCTCTTCTGGATATTCTGTTTTAATAGACCTATCTTCAACACCTTCGTAAACTTTCTCTCTAATTTCGGGTAAAAAATCAGAAAATAGACCTAAATACTGCTCTCCTAACAAACGTGGACTTCTCAGCATGATTGAGGCAGAGTAAACGAGCTTTTGGTGTTCAAAATTAGAGAAAGAGTCCATCAAAGAATTTTGTATCTTTTCTAATCCAGTATTTCCTCTCCAATTATATTTTAAAATTTCTTGATTATTTTCGCTAATGATTGTTTGCAGTATATCATATTTAGACTCAAAATGATGATAGATAACACCTTTTGTTAATCCACCTAAGCCATCTATGATATCTTGTATTGAAGTATTATCAAATCCTTTTTCTAAAAATAGATTTTTAGAGACCTCTAGTATTTTTTTTCTAGTTTCATGTGAGTTTCTATTCCTTGCCATTTTAGTCCCTTTCTATCATACCAATGGTATGTAATTATATTGTAGTGGAAGTAACTAATAATGTCAAGTTCTTTATTGGAAAATGCAAAAAAAGCCTTATAATCAAGGCTTTTCATTATCGCTTCACTAAAATGTTTTAATGAAAAAGTTACCAGTAGTACCTTTTCTCACTTAGATATTGTTCTTTTTGTTCTCTAGAATTTTCATGATTTCTAATTCCTAGTAATTCGTCTGTTGAAGAAACTATTGGGTCTATCCAGTCAGCTTTGGATCTAATCCAATCAATTTCTTCTTTACAAAGCTTCCCTGCTATCTCCAATTTATCAGCCATCAGTCTTAAATCATTTGCTATTTGAAAGTCTTCCAGCATATTAAGAAGACACATTGTTCGCTTCTTCTCCTCTTCGATTCTATTTTGTAATTTTCTTTTTCGCTCCTGCTCCTCTTCGTATTGTCTTTCTCTCTCTTCACGTTCAAGTCGTAAGTTCTTAACTTTATAATACTCTTGGTAAATTAAAACAATTATTTCTGGTATTGATTGTTCAAGTGTAAATTCTTTAGTATCTTTAATGTATTTACCATCTATTATCTTAAATCGAAATTTTCCATTTGGTATATAGTCATACTTCTTTATTCTTGGTTTAAAAGCATATCTATTAAACTTAACGCTATCATTGTACTTCGCTAATTCTTTAGCTTCTTCTTTTGTTAATTCATGACTTACTTTGTCTGTTGATTCTATAACTTCAAAACGAACAATATCCTTTTCAATTTGAATATCCCAATTTGAAGTTACATTATCGCCGATTTTTTCAATTACAGTAACTAGTGTATCTAAAAAGCGATATAAACGTGGAAGAGAATTTAGTGAAATATTTTTTACAAATTTAGGTTCTTTTAATTCATTATATCTGTGCCTAGAATCAAAGTAAGGATAAGAAGCAGCTTTTTCCCTCTTATTCCACTCTGCAATTTTATCCCTTAGATTAGCTACAGATTTATGTAATCTCTTATTTGGAGACTGATTTAGATTTGAAACTGCTTCAATAATACGCTCTATTTTATCGTCCTCTAAAAATGATAATGAACTTCTTATACTAGTTGTATCAAGTTTAACAATATCTTCTTTTTTATCTTCCGTACTATCTTCTTTATGTTTAGCAACTTTAATTCTACTGTTCTTTAAACTTTTTCTATCAATATGAACCTCATTTACATCATTTTGTGGTAATGGAACGATAAGTTCACTTAGGTCTTGTCCAGTATTCTTACGATACCAATAACTACCCTTTGGAATTGGGATTTCAAATTCTTTACATTTCTTGAGTAAGTCAGAATAACTTAAATCATATTTCAATGAAACTTGTTTCGCACTTATCTCCCAGATTTCTTCATAGAGTTCTTCTCTAGAAAAGGTCTTTATCATCTTCATTTGAAACACCTTTACCCTTATATTTTACATCACCGTTTTTATATTTACCAAGCGAAAACGCAAATTCAAAAACTTCTAATTCTTCACTTCTGCATTTTCGCTTAATATAAAAAGTAAATCTTGTTTTAAACCGTTAAATTCCTCTATAATTTTATCTAAACTGGCTTCAATATTTTCAACACGGATCTCTGATAGCTTACCGTGATTGTATGAAATCATTCTTTCGGCGATAATATGATATGACCAACTCTCTGTGAAACGTCTGTCTCTTTCTTCATTATGAATAGCAAAACCAATTGGAAGAAGATTATTTCTAAGACCTATAGCAACTGCCTGTGAACTTATACCTAAATAATCACCAGCAATTTTTAATGTGATTTTATTTAATTTTCTAATATCTTCGTCAGTATATTTCGGCATGTTTGTACTCCTTTGTTATAATTCAAAATACAATATCATCTATTTAAAAATATCTTGATAGTATGCTATTTAGTTGATTTCCACAATAAAATTAATTTGTGGTACATCATACTCTGAAAGTTAATAAT
>NZ_RJOH01000034.1:0-6885 GCF_003942995.1 Streptococcus mitis
GGCTTCAGCTTCAGCNTCNACNAGTGCNGTGGCTTCAGCTTCAGCATCGACTAGTGCAGTGGCTTCAGCTTCAGCGTCAACAAGTGCGGTGGCTTCAGCTTCAGCATCGACTAGTGCAGTGGCTTCAGCTTCAGCATCTACTAGTGCAGTNGCTTCAGCTTCAGCATCGACTAGNGCAGTGGCTTCAGCTTCAGCGTCAACAAGTGCAGTAGCTTCAGCTTCAGCGTCAACAAGTGCGGTGGCTTCAGCTTCAGCGTCAACAAGTGCGGTAGCAAGTGCTTCAGCATCGACTAGCGCAGTGGCTTCAGCTTCAGCATCTACTAGTGCAGTNGCTTCAGCTTCAGCGTCAACAAGTGCNGTNGCTTCAGCTTCAGCNTCAACAAGTGCGGTAGCAAGTGCTTCAGCNTCNACNAGTGCAGTNGCTTCAGCTTCAGCGTCAACAAGTGCGGTGGCTTCAGCTTCAGCATCAACAAGTGCGGTAGCAAGTGCTTCAGCGTCAACAAGTGCAGTAGCTTCAGCTTCAGCATCTACTAGTGCGGTGGCTTCAGCTTCAGCGTCAACAAGTGCGGTAGCAAGTGCTTCAGCATCGACTAGCGCAGTGGCTTCAGCTTCAGCGTCAACAAGTGCGGTGGCCTCAGCCTCAGCATCGACTAGCGCAGTGGCTTCAGCTTCAGCGTCAACAAGTGCGGTAGCAAGTGCTTCAGCATCGACTAGCGCAGTGGCTTCAGCTTCAGCATCTACTAGTGCAGTAGCTTCAGCTTCAGCGTCAACAAGTGCGGTAGCAAGTGCTTCAGCATCGACTAGCGCAGTGGCTTCAGCTTCAGCATCTACTAGTGCAGTAGCTTCAGCTTCAGCGTCAACAAGTGCAGTGGCTTCAGCTTCAGCATCTACTAGTGCAGTGGCTTCAGCTTCAGCATCGACTAGCGCAGTGGCTTCAGCTTCAGCGTCAACCAGTGCAGTAGCTTCAGCTTCAGCATCTACTAGTGCAGTGGCTTCAGCTTCAGCATCGACTAGCGCAGTGGCTTCAGCTTCAGCGTCAACAAGTGCGGTAGCAAGTGCTTCAGCGTCAACAAGTGCGGTAGCAAGTGCTTCAGCGTCAACAAGTGCGGTGGCTTCAGCTTCAGCATCTACTAGTGCAGTAGCTTCAGCTTCAGCGTCAACAAGTGCAGTGGCTTCAGCTTCAGCGTCAACAAGTGCGGTGGCTTCAGCTTCAGCATCGACTAGTGCAGTGGCTTCAGCTTCAGCATCTACTAGTGCAGTAGCTTCAGCTTCAGCGTCAACAAGTGCAGTAGCTTCAGCTTCAGCGTCAACAAGTGCGGTGGCTTCAGCTTCAGCATCGACTAGTGCAGTGGCTTCAGCTTCAGCATCGACTAGTGCAGTGGCTTCAGCTTCAGCGTCAACAAGTGCAGTGGCTTCAGCTTCAGCGTCAACAAGTGCGGTGGCTTCAGCTTCAGCATCAACAAGTGCGGTAGCAAGTGCTTCAGCGTCAACAAGTGCAGTAGCTTCAGCTTCAGCATCGACTAGCGCAGTGGCTTCAGCTTCAGCGTCGACTAGTGCAGTGGCTTCAGCTTCAGCGTCAACAAGTGCAGTGGCTTCAGCTTCAGCGTCAACAAGTGCGGTGGCTTCAGCTTCAGCGTCAACAAGTGCGGTAGCTTCAGCCTCAGCATCTACTAGTGCAGTGGCTTCAGCTTCAGCGTCAACGAGTGCAAGTACTATCGTTACAAGTAAGGGAATGCCAGAAGTTAGATCAATGGATAGCTTAAATATCGAAAGTATTATTACGTCAGACTCTATTAGTAATTCTGTATCAACTAGCAAGTCAGTCTCTCTGAGTCTATCCAAGTCGGCTTCAGTAAGTACCAGTGCCTCAGTCTCAGCGTCAACAAGTGCGGTAGCCTCAGCTTCAGCGTCAACGAGTGCGGTAGCTTCAGCCTCAGCCTCAGTGAACACATCAGTTTCAAATTCAGCATCGACAAGTACTTCGATTTCTGTTTCAAATTCAGCAAACCATTCGAACTCACAAGTTGGAAATACATCTGAATCAGCAGGTAAATCACAAAAAGAATTACCAAATACAGGTACTAAGTCATCAACTGGATCTGTACTACTTGGAGCTCTAGCAGCTGTTACAGGTATTGGATTGGTTGCAAAACGCCGTAAACGTGATGAAGAAGAGTAAGATAACCTATAAATTTAGGCTAAACTAACCCTCGCGCGTAAATAATAGAAACCCCTTGGAAAATTAGAATTTTCAAGGGGTTTTACTATTATATAGCTGAAATTTTGACTAAAAAATTGTATAATAACTATAAGGAGAAATGCGCTAGTGGATGATAAAATAACGGTCATTGTACCAGTATACAATGTGGAAAACTATCTGAGGAAATGCCTAGATAGTATTATGGCTCAAACATATAAAAATATTGAAATTATTGTCGTTAATGATGGTTCTACTGATACTTCAGGTGAGATTTGTAAAGAATTTTCAGGAATGGATCACCGAATCATCTATATAGAACAAGAAAATGCTGGTCTTTCTGCCGCACGAAATACCGGTCTGAATAATATGTCCGGAGATTATGTGACTTTTGTAGACTCGGATGATTGGATTGAACAAGATTATATAGAAACTCTATATAAAAAAATAGTAGAGTATCAGGCTGATATTGCGGTTGGAAATTATTATTCTTACAATGAAGATGAGGAGACATATTATTTCCATATATATGGGAATTCCTACTATGAGAAAGTATATGATAATATTTCTATTTTTGAGAATTTGTATGAATCTCAAGAAATGAAGAGTTTTGCTTTGATATCTGCTTGGGGCAAACTCTATAAAGCGAAATTGTTTGATTATCTCCGATTTGATAAAGGAAAACTCGGCGAAGATGGTTATTTTAATCAAAAAATGTACTTATCTGTAAATAAAGTAGTTTATTTAAACAAAGGTCTGTACGCATATCGTCAGAGAAGTGGAAGTATTACAAAAACTTGGACAGAAAAGTGGATGCATGCCTTGGTTGATGCTATGTCTGAGCGTATTACACTACTAGCTAATATGGGTTATCCACTTGAGAAGCACTTAGCAGTTTATCGTCAGATGTTGGAAGTCAGTCTCACGAACGGTCAAGCTAGTGGTTTATCTGACACAGCAACGTATAAAGAGTTTGAAATGAAAAGAACTCTTTTAAATCAGTTATCAAGACAGGAACAAGGGGAAAAGAAAGCCATTGTACTAGCAGCAAACTATGGCTATGTGGACCAAGTTTTAACGACTATCAAGTCTATTTGTTATCATAATCGTTCTATTCGGTTTTATCTGATTAATAGTGATTTTCCTAACGAATGGTTGAAACAATTAAATAAACGATTAGAAAAGTTTGATTCAGAAATTATTAATTGCCGAGTCACATCTGAGCAAATTTCGCGTTATAAAACGGATATTAGTTATACTGTTTTTTTGCGCTATTTTGTGGCTGATTTCGTGAAAGAAGACAAAGCTCTTTATTTAGACTGCGATTTAGTAGTAACAAAAAATCTAGATGGTTTATTTGCTACAGATTTACAGGACTATCCTTTGGCTGCTATTCGAGATTTTGGAGGCAGAGCTTATTTTGGTCGAGAAATCTTTAATGCAGGTGTTTTCTTGATTAATAATGCTCTTTGGAAGCAAGAGCATATAACTCAAAAGTTGATTGATTTAACCAATGAATGGCATGATAAAGTGGATCAGGCTGATCAAAGTATTTTAAATATGCTTTTTGAAAATAAATGGCTAGAACTAGATTTTGATAATAATCATATTGTCATTCATGAACGCTTCGCAAACTATAGTTTTCCAGATGGGCAAGAATATCCAGGAATCATCCATTATTTATCAGAGAGAAAGCCTTGGCAGGTACATGCTGGACAAACCTATCGTGATGTTTGGTGGTATTACCATGATATGGAATGGACAGAGTTAGGAAAAAATCATCATTTACATTCTCTAAAAAAAATGCATCTTTATCCTATAAAAGTTCCATTTTCTTGTTTGATTTATACAGCTTCAGATCAAATTGAGCAGCTGGAAACATTAATAGTGGCTTTACCAGAAGTGCAATTTAAGATTGCAGCAAGAGTAATCGTTAGTGAGAATCTTTCTAGACTTGTTGTGTATCCAAACGTTACTGTCTATTCTGGAACAGTATCTTTAGAGGAATTGGATAGAGAATTGGTGGAAAGTTGTCAGCTTCTTTTAGATATCAACTATGGTGAGAAGGAAGTAGAGATATTAGAGCAATTTACTTCTCAAAATAAACCAATTTTAGCCTTTGAAAATACTAAATCGTATGAAGCGAATCAAGAGATATATCAGATTGATCAAGTTTCAGAAATGATAGAGAGAATAAGAGAGTTAAATAGATGAGGAAAAATACTGTGCGAGGCGATGCACTAATTTTAACTGTAAGTGATCAGATTGAACAATTAGAATATATTTTAGAAAACTTACCAGATATTTGTTTTCATATTGCAGCTCCTGTACAGTTTTCTGAAAAGATAAGAGTACTGGAGTCAAAATATAATGTCCGTCTCGTGACAGTTACAACTGATCAGCAAATTGACTTTCTAGTGAATATGTGTGATTTCCTACTAGATATCAATCATTTTCAAGAAGTAGATGCTATTGTATCAAGGTTTGTTCAGATTGGGAAACCTGCCTTTGCTTTTGACAATACAGTCCATGGAAATCAGGGGCAGGAAGTTTTTCTATCAAGTACACCAGATAAATTGGTTTTTAGAGTGAGAGAGTATCAGGATGAAGTCAGAGTAGGCATCAATTATCAAGAAAAAATCATCCAAGATGGGACTTGGAATGTCTTTCAAATTGATGATAGGGCTCACTTCATTGTAGGAACTAATGTCATCTGTAGAAATTTTGAAAATTTCCATGTCTCTTCTGGTAAGGTAATACTGCATGATGGTGTTTTTATCAATAACTCTTGTAGTTTTAACTGTATGGAAAGAATTGAAATCGGAGCTGGTACCATGATGGGAGAGGGCGTTCGTTTCTATGATCACGACCATATTTATACTGCTGAAACAATCGAAAAATGGCAGTGGACTACAGCGCCAATTAGAGTTGGAAGAGATTGCTGGATAGGAAGTAATGTCACGATTTTAAAGGGAGTGACTATTGGGGATAATACCATTATTGGAGCAGGTTGTCTTATTCGCAATGATGTTCCGTCAAATAGTGTGGTTTATCAAGATAGGAATCTTATTATAAAAAAAAGAAATTAATCTGGAAATGAGTGGAGTATGACTATAAAAAAAGCAATCGTTTTAGGAGCAGATAATAATTATCGTGACAAATTGGAAACAACTATTAAATCTATTTGTTACCATAATAGAGATTTGAAATTTTATATTTTTAATGAAGATATTCCCAAAGAGTGGTTTTATCTGATGGAGAAGAGATTAGAAAAACTTAACTGTGAAATTTTGAATATAGAAATTGATGCAGAAAAAGTAAAGCATTTTTCTACTCCTGATGAACACATCAAGTACATGACTTATTTTCGCTATTTTATTGCAGAATTTGTGAAAGAAGATAGAGCCTTGTATTTGGACTGTGATATGATTGTTCATAGGAACATAGATTCGTTATTTCAGAAAGATTTTGAAGAAAATTATATAATTGCCGTTCCAGATGGTTGGTATAAAAATATTTTTAATGCAGGAATGATGATGGTAAATGTTCATAAATGGAAAACTGATAATATTTGTCAAAATCTTTTAGAGTTGACTGCAGAAAAACATCAAGAAGTCTATGGTGATCAGGGAATCTTAAATCTATTGTTTGAAAATAAGTGGAAGAAAGTATCTCCTCATTATAATTTCATGGTTGGACTTGATACATTGGGTTATTGGGCTCAAAAGCCAGAGTGGTTTTTAAATAGTTGGGATGAAAACTATAAACCTGCTATTATTCATTTTGAAGGTAAAGATAAACCGTGGAATGATTCATTAAAAACAAGATATAGAGAATTGTGGTGGTTTTACAATGGTTTGGATTGGCAAACTATTTTGTTAGAAAAGGATACAAAACCGACATCGTTTAGTGAAATTGCAACAGTTAGTTTATTTCATACAGCGATCTTTACAGATACGCAAGAGTTGGAACATATAGAATATCTAGTAGAAAAACTTCCGAATGTCCATTTTCATATTTTTGCCCATAGTTATTTTGGACCGAGAGTACAAGTGTTGAACCGTTTTTTAAATGTAACTCTTTATCCCAATTATACACCGTATCAATCTCAAGAAATGCTGAGTAAGTTAGATTTTTATCTAGATATCAATCATAACCAGGAAATAGATAATATTATTTCAAAAGTTCACCGTCTATCGAAACCGATATTTGCTTTTGAGAATACGAGTCATGATATAAATAATGGAAGTCTTATATTGTCTTCATCAGAGCCGAAAGAAATGGTAAAAGTTATTAAACAGTTTTTAGGAGAATAATTGCATAGCTTATGGATGAATTAATTAGTATTATAGTTCCAATATATAATGTTGAAGAGTACTTACGAGAGTGTTTAGATAGTATTCAAAAACAAAGTTATCTGAATTTTGAATGTATCATGGTTAATGATGGCTCACCAGATAATTCATCCAAAATCTGTGAAGAATTTGTAGAGAAAGATTCTCGTTTTCGCTATTTTGAAAAGGAAAATGGTGGGGTATCCTCTGCACGAAATCTGGGAATTGAACATTCTAAAGGAGAGTATATCACTTTTATTGATTCGGATGATTGGGTAGATTCTGATTATTTAGAAGTTTTATATACGACTCTTTTAGAAGAAGGAGCAGATATAACTGTCTCGACATATAAGC
>NZ_RJOH01000035.1:0-6432 GCF_003942995.1 Streptococcus mitis
CCTTACATCTTTAAATCTCCTTTATTTTGATTTTTCAAATATGAGTATCTCTATGGATATTTACAAATATATAACATTGTCAGCTATCGAATTTAAAAATTCTTGGTCATGTGAAACAATGAATATTATTTTCTTATCGCTTTTACATTCGTTGATCAGATGGGATATGTTCATCATATTGCAATAATCCATTCCACTAGTAGGCTCATCAAAAAACATAAGTTTAGATTTTTTACATAGTACAGATGCAATTGCTACCCTTTGCTTTTGTCCACCTGACAAGCTCATTGGATGACGATCTTTTGATTCATATAAATCAAGTTTTTTCAGAATATTTTCAACATAACTACTTTCAATATTTTTTATTCCAAGACTTACTTCACTTGCAATAGAATCGGTAAAAAGCTGATGATTAACATCCTGCATTACAAGGGATGATATTTTTAGCCTATCTGATTTTGAAAGTCTTTTGCCGGCCAAATAGATTTCATCATTCGATTTTCTTTCTAAGCCTATAAGGCATCTGAGCAAAGTGGATTTACCAAGTCCGTTTGTTCCTACTATGCCGTAAATTTTTCCCATTTCAAAAGAGAGGTTTTTTAAATGCAATTTTTTATCTATGCCATTAAACTTAAATTCAATGTTTTTTACTTCTAAATTTCCCTTATTTTGATTTTCGGGTACTGTAAGTTTTACTCTATTCTTATTTCTTAAACCTAACTTCTTTAGCTTTTCAGACGGTATTTTCATAAAATCTATTTGAGTATATTCCTTTTGTATTTCCCCATCTTTAATCAAAAAAACTCTATCTACAATATCCATTAGATAAAATATTCTATGTTCTGAGATTATAAGAGTTTTCCCCTTATCTTTAAGTTTTATAAGCATTTCTTTTATGATTAAAATGTTATCTTCATCAAGATTTGATGAAGGCTCATCTAAAACAATGATTTCCGTTCCAGATATATAACTTGCAGCAATACATAAAATCTGCTTTTCTCCACCCGAAAGCTTAAAAATATCTCTATTTAAAAGATGTTCTATCGGAAACAAATCCAACATATCATTTAGTCTTTCATCCATTTGTTTTTTTGAAAGTCCTATATTCTCCAAATAGAGAAGTAATTCAAGAGTAGTATTTATATTGAAAAAGTGTGTCTTTGGATTTTGAAATACATTTGATACTAAGAGCGATATTTCGTATAATTCGAGGTTTTTAATATCTTTATTATCAATCCTGATGGTTCCACCCATAGAAGCTCCATCATATCGTACAGCTAACCCATTGATAGAATTTATAATTGAAGATTTTCCGCTACCACTTTTCCCAGTAAATAATACACATTCTCCTTTTTTTACATCTAAAGAAATGTTTTTTAACACTTTAGGAGAATTTCCATAAGATAGAGATAAATTTTCAATTTCTACCATAAAGCTCCTCCTATAACCATAATCAGTATTGAAAGCACATAAACAAAATCAACTGTTTTCGTTTTGACGGATATGTACCTTGTTTTTTTAACAGGATTTTCAATACATTTTGTTTCTGCTGCCTTTGCAATATCATCAGAAATATTAGAAGATACAACAAGTAAAGGCACAATTACATACTCGATGTATGAAATTGGATTTTTAAATGTAATACCTCTTATTTTCATAGCAAGTTTTATATTGTGACTTTCTTCCCTAAATGAAGGAAAAAACCTAAACATTACAGCAATTGGTATAGAAACAGTACGAGGTAAATTCATTTTATCCATTGAGGATATTACACTTCCTACATCCGATGTTTTTAAAAAAAAACTTCCCGCACTAAATGGAAGATAAAACATCTTACATACAGCAAATAGCATAAAAAACATCATTAAAATAGCATCCATATTTCTAATTACATCAAGATTAGGTATCAAAGAAAGAACCCCAAAAAATAATATGTTTTTTAAGGCTTCTTTCTTAAATCCATTCATTAAAAAAAGAAATGAAATAAGAAGCACAATTCCCCATTCAAAATAGGTATTTACTTTATAAAATACAGCAAATCCAAGTGAAAAACTTACTAAAATTTTACTAATTGGATTGGGATTATATGGATTGTCTAAAGAAACGAGCATTATACAATACCAGCTTTTTCGAAATGCTTTTTCAAAAAGACTTTACCGATATATGCGCCGAGTATCCCGCCGACAACAGCACCGATATATACTAATACCATACTTCGATAATTCAAAAGTGCTATGAGCTTCATTATATAATCGTGACCCATACCGCCTGTTTCCGCCAGTTTAATAACCTTGTCTTTAGCCAACAAAACTTGCATAAGGAAACCACAAATCCAAGTGTTGAATACGGCAAATGAGAGCATATTAAATTTAAATGATTTATATTCTCCTTTTTTTCTTAAAAGTTCCGCAATTGCCATACTGATTACAGCATGTATCAATATTACATATGTATTTCCCATTGCAATTGCTAAAAGACTACAAATCAACCCAAGTATAAATAATCCCCATGATTTTTGAACTTTTGCCATAAAGAGCATTATAACTATTCCTGTTATAATGCCTGCCAGTGTAGGGTATGCCAAGTATAAAATCGGTACAATACCAATCATTCCCGAAGCAAACATAAGTACAAAATATATTACTGTAAATACACCTATCGTAACTAAATCTTTAATTCTTAATTTTTCCATTTTTATATTTTCCTTCTAAATAAGTTTTCACTGAATATTTGATTTTCTAAGCATTGCTTTATAAAATTCCGAGCTTTTACAAAGTTCTTCATCTGTCCCTATCGCTTCAATTTTTCCGGCATTTAATAAAACGATTTTGTTTGCATTTCTTATTGTTCTTAATCTATGAGCAATAACAATTGCCGTTTTTTCTTTTATAAGTTCGGATAAAGCCTCTTGAATTAGACTTTCATTTTCAACATCCAGAGATGCTGTAGCCTCGTCAAGCAATATGATTGGTGCGTCTTTTAGTATTGCCCTTGCTATTGAGATTCTTTGTCTTTCTCCGCCTGAAAGTCTTTGTCCGTTTTCACCTATTACTGTATCTATTCCATCCGGCATTTTGTCTATAAATTCATAACATCTTGCTATTTTAGCCGCTCTTATAATCTCTTCATCTGTAGCATCTTTTTTACCGATTTTTATATTATCTTTTATGCTTGAATTAAAAAGAGTAACATCTTGGAAAACGATAGAGAAATTTTTAAGGAGTGTTTCCGGATCAATTTTACCGATGTCCTCTCCCCCTATCAAAATCTTTCCTTTATCTATATCCCAAAATCTTGCAGCAAGCTTGGTGAGAGTTGTTTTTCCGCTTCCGCTTGAACCGATTAGCGCAGTGATTTCACCCTGCTTTGCAGTAAAGCTCACACAATTTATTACAGAATAATCATCATATCCGAAATAAACATCCTTGAATTCAATATCGTAATTTTTAATGTCAATATCTTTTTTGCCTTCTTGAACAGGCGTTGTCTTTATTTCCTTTATTCTCCCTACAACCGCATCAAGAATAACTATCATTGACATAAAGGTGATTATTCCTTCTATAGGAAGATAAATACTTGCTGTAAGCATTAAAAATGCGATATAAACCAGCGCACTTACCTTCCCTGCCATAAGCATGTTGACGCCGATAACGGCAACACTTATAATTCCAAGCTTTAAAATTGCGGTAGCTATTCCTGTAAGTGTTCCGGCAACAACTTCACCTTTCGTCTTCTGTTTTGTGGATGCATTTAATTTTTCAAAAAAATCATTTAACATCCTATCTTCTAAGTTGTAAGATTTTATTTGCTCTATCTGCTCTATATTTTCCTGTAGATTATCAAAAACCTTACGATTATCATCTATCCAGCATTGTACTATTTTTTTCTGACTTTTCTTTGATAAAAATATAATTAGAATAGAAATGGGAATTACCCAAAGGGCTGCAAGTGCAAGTTTCCAATTATAGAAGATAAGCATTAAAGCAATAATACTTGTGGATATAGCCGTTGAATATATATGAGGTACAGCATGAGAAAAAATTGTTTCATATAAGTTCATGTCATTCATCATGGTTTCCGCAAGGTCTGCCAAATCTCTTTTACCAAAATAAGAAAGAGGTAATTTCTTTAACTTTTCCGCTAACTCAATTCTTGAATTTGCACTCTCGTTGTACACATTGGTGTAAAGTCTTACATAATCCCACCTCGCTATTAAGAACATCACAATCATCATTACTACAATTAGTACAATATAATGAACAGAAGTAAAATTGTAACTCTCAATACTTTTTAAAATGCCTATATACTGAAACAGAAACATAAAACCGATCATTGGTGCGAACAATTTAGTTAAATTAACAAGCGTGTGTGAAAATATGGCTTTTTTTAAGTTAAGAGCGCCTTTTTCTGACATCGCATATTTTTTCATAAAATAAGAAACCATATGTTTAACCTCCTATCTTCCAATTTACGGATTTTTGATATTCTTCCCAAAGTTTTTTGTAATGCCCACTCATACCTATTAAATCTGAATGCTTGCCTTCTTCTACAATTTTCCCCTTATCAATAACAAGAATTTTATCCGCATCTACTACTGTAGATAATCTATGAGCAATCATCAATGTTGTCTTGTTTTTTGATAGCTTCTTAAAAGACTCTTGAATCAAATGTTCATTTTCAGGATCTGCAAAGGCTGTAGCTTCATCTAAAATGATAATATCTGCATCTTTCAAAAAAGCTCTCGCTATAGAAATCCTTTGAGCTTCTCCTCCTGAAAAATATGTGCCTTTAGTTCCGTAAACAGTATCAAGTCCTTTATCTAAATTTTCAATAATATCTTTAGACCCTGAATTGATTAAGGCATTGTCAATTTCTTCATTAGTTGCATCAGGCTTTCCGATTAAAAGATTATCTCTTAAACTCATTTTAAATAGTTTAGAGTTTTGAAAAACAAAAGCAATTTTTCTCATTAAAGCCTCTTTTTCAAAATCTTTTATATTAATTCCTCCAATATAAATTTCACCTGTTTTAATATCGTAAAATCGTGCAGCAAGCCTTGCTNTAGTAGTTTTACCACTGCCTGACGATCCGACTAAAGCAACTCGTTCTCCTTTATTCACCTTAAATGAAATATCGTCTAATACATTTTCATCTTCATAAGAAAAGCTTACATTTTTAAACTCTATCCCAACATCAGAACTTGTTTTATTTCCATAAACAAAATCATCAAACTCAAGTATATTCTCAATTTTATCTAAAGCAAGTTCCGCAAAATAACTGGATTGTGTAATCGTCGCAGTTCTCATAATAAAAGTAGCAAATGCCGGTCCTATTAGGAAGTAAATAACAGAATCTGCAACTACATTAGATAAGTTTCCATTAAATTTTATTAAGAGTAATGCCACAGGTACCAAGAAAAATGCCGTCGATGTAGAAACGGTTTCAAACCACGACATTTTATTCATATAACTCATAGTAAGCTTAAGTACATTGTCTTTTACTTTTATGATTAACGAATATAACTTATCAAAGCTCTCAACACTTTGTGCAAATGTTTTAACAACAGGAATTCCTCGAACATATTCCACTGTCTGAGAAGATAAATTGGAAAGTCCTGCATAATACTCATCTTTCATTTTTTTTGTTTCGGCTGTCATCATAGATGACATCAATGTCATACCGATAATCATCGGTATCATACTGGCAAGTCCTAACTTCCAGTTAAACACGAAGAAAAATACAAGTAGGACGATTGGCGATATAATGGTCATCGCCATATCAGGAAGTTGATGCGCTAAAAAAGAATGGGTTTCAGACGCTCCGGACACAATTACATTTCTTATCCTTCCGCTTTCTTTGTCATCGAAATACCCAAGCGGTTTGTTTATTAGTTTTGTTACGGAAGTCTTAATAATGTTATCTTCTACTTCAAATGCAAAAATATGGGATAAAATTAAACCTATTAGGTATATGAATAGCCCCAGACCGGCAAAAACTGCTGCATAAATTGAATTTTCCTTTACATAATCAAAATTCACCATCCCATTTAAAATTAAGTTATTTACAATTCTATGAATATATACCATAGGCATCAAAACCATGACACCTGATACAGCAGACATAACCATAGCAATATAGAGTAAAAAACTTTTTTTACCACCGTAAGCCTTTAGTCTTTTCAGTATTGATTTCTTCTTATTCTTCACTGAACAACTCCTCCTTTTTCTTAAAATTAGCAAACCCTATAAATAGCCTTTTTAGACTGATTTTAGAGGCTTGTTTTCAAACTCTTTTGCAATACGCATAGTTTTTCTTGTTTTTATCAGTTATTTATTATATAATAAATGAGGATTTCAATCAATTAGATATGGCTAAATAAGTCTATTCGGGATAATGTCTATTCGGGATAAAATATAAAGCACGGAGGTATAA
>NZ_RJOH01000036.1:0-5475 GCF_003942995.1 Streptococcus mitis
GGAGAAAGAGATGCTTAAATCTGGAGAGGAAAGATTGAAAGATTTAACTAATCGAAATGGTTGTTAAATCACGAATTTTAAAATATAGTCTATTGGATCGTCATTTAAAAAATAACGATCCTTTTTTTATTTTCTATTTTTGCTTGTTCTTTATCTTTTTCAAAAGTTATAACTTTCTTAAGTGATGGTTTCCTAACAATATAAGTACAAATTAAGCACAGTTTATGATTATTTTAAATCTTGGGGGTTATTGAACTCTTGATTTTTTCAACAAGCTATGGTATCCTTTTGTTAGTTAATAAACTTACAAAAGGAGAACAAATGTTTTCACCTACTAAATTAAAAGAAAAAAGAGAAAGTCAAGGATTATCTCAATCTCAACTTGCATCCAGTTTGGGAATTAGTAGAGCTTCGTACTTTAATTGGGAATCAGGTAAAACGAAACCGAATCAAAATAATCTAACCAAATTGAGTCAGATTTTGAATGTTGATCCTCGATATTTTGAATCAGAGTATGAAATCGTAGAAACCTATCTCAAGCTAACGGAAAATGATCAAAAAGCGACGCTTCATTATGCTACAGAATTGTTGAACAAACAGAATGCGAAGGTTGTAGAAATTCCTGAGCGTTTTGCTTATAAAGTTTACGAAAAATTATCAGCTGGTACAGGAACAGCTTATTTTGATGATGGTAATTACGATACAGTTTATTTTAATCATCAATTTGATTATGACTTTGCATCATGGGTGTTTGGAAATTCAATGGAACCGACATATGAAAATGGTTCTGTAGCCCTTATTAAGCAAACGGGATTTGATTATGACGGGGCTATCTATGCCATAGATTGGGATGGTCAAACCTATATTAAGAAAGTGTATCGTGAAGAAAATGGGCTTCGTTTAGTTTCACTCAATCGGAACTATTCAGATAAGTTTGCGCCTTATGATGAGAATCCTCGCATTATAGGGAAAATAGTTGGGAACTTTATGCCTTTAGAGGACTAAGCATGAGTTGGTTTGATTATAGTCTAGAACCTCAAAGTGACATTGCCTTTATTGATATGAAATCTTTTTACGCAAGTGTAGAATGTGTAGATAGAGGATTACACCCACTTAAGACTTCGCTTTGTGTTATGAGTCGTGCAGATAATTCTGCTGGTTTAATTCTTGCTTCCTCTCCTATGTTTAAAAAGGTCTTTGGAAAGTCGAACGTTGGACGTTCCTATGATTTACCATTTGATCTAAAGACTCGCAAATTCTCTTATTATAATGCTAAGAAGCAAGGTTTACCGACAACGATAGACTATGTCCGCTATATAGAGGAATGGGCAAAATCAACCGTGATTGTCCCTCCGAGAATGGATACTTATATAGCAGTCAATATGGAGATTCAAAAAATCTTTCATGATTTTGCGGCACCAGATGATATTTATCCCTACTCAATTGATGAAGGATTTATTGATTTAACAAGTTCATTAAATTATTTTGTACCAGATAAAAGTATTAGTAGGAAAGATAAATTAGATATTATTTCGGCTGCTATTCAAAAAAAGATTTGGAGAAAAACTGGAATCTATTCAACTGTAGGCATGTCTAATTCCAATCCCTTATTAGCTAAGTTAGCACTAGATAATGAAGCGAAAAAGACTCCGACAATGAGAGCCAATTGGTCCTATGAGGATGTCGAAAAGAAAGTATGGGCTATTCCTAAAATGACAGATTTCTGGGGAATTGGAAATCGGATGGAGAAGAGATTACATGGTTTAGGTATCTTTTCGATTAAAGAATTGGCACAGGCTAATCCTGACTTGATAAAAAAAGAGCTTGGCATTATGGGTCTAGAGTTATGGTTCCACGCCAATGGGATTGATGAAAGTAATGTTCATAAACCTTATAAGCCAAAGTCAAAAGGGATAGGGAACTCTCAAGTTTTACCAAGAGATTATATTAAACAAAGAGATATTGAGATCATACTTCGTGAGATGGCAGAACAAGTTGCAGTTAGATTGAGAAGAGCTGGTAAAAAAGCAACAGTAGTTTCTATACACTTGGGGTATTCTAAGGCGGAACAGAAACGATCTATTCATACTCAAATCAAGATTGAACCAACCAATCAAACAGCACTACTGACAAACTACGTTTTAAAGTTATTTCACACTAAATATACTTCAGGAGCTATCAGGAATGTGGCAGTGAATTATTCTGGTTTAGTGGATGAATCCTTTGGATTGATTTCATTATTTGATGATATTGAAAAAATAGAAAAAGAAGAAAGGCTCCAGTCCGCAATCGATGCTATTCGAACAGAATTTGGTTTTACTTCACTATTGAAAGGAAATGCCCTAGATCAAGCTTCTAGAACAATTGCAAGAAGTAAACTTATTGGTGGTCATTCAGCTGGAGGATTAGATGGACTAAAATGATGAATCGTTCTTATTTGCCTTTTTTGTCTGCAAGAGAGTATCAAGATCGTGGGATGGCTAAGTGGATGGGCTTCTTTTTGTCAGAACATTCAAGTTCTCTTTGGGAAGAAAAAAATAAAGAAGATATCTCCATTTCCCTATCAATGGAAGAGAAAGTTCTATTTGTTCGGCAACTGTATACAAATGTCTTCCCAGCAACTTTTGTTTTTAAGCATTCGAATAGAAGAAAAGTAGTATCAGGTATTGTAAAAGAAATTAGAAAAGAGTCTATATCTATTAAATCAGACACTGGTTTTTTACTATTAAAATGGGAAGATATACTCGATATTCAGATAGAAGGAGAGAGTCTAGATGAATCGGAAAGAATTATATGATGATAAATTGCAGCTAGATTATTTTTCTGATTCTTATTTACGGTTTGAATCAGATTTTTACAAGTATTCAGCTTTAGATATACCGTTAACATTTATCACTGATGACATTTTACGCACAATGGCTATGTCTCAAAAACATTATTTTAAACTTAATAAAAGCAAATCTTTAGACGGTCGTGATCATTACTTTGTTTTTTCTATCAAGATGAACAAAGACAGTAGTGGCATTAGACAGTATGAATATCAGAGACATTGTTTTAATTTGTAAGAGTCCGACAGGGCTCTTTTTCTGTGATAATTTTATCAAAAAGTATTTGTTATACTTTTTTTAATTTAGATTTATCTTGGGGGTTTGGGGGCGTGCCACCACATTGTCATATCGTTTGTTTTTTGAACCGTAAGGTTTGAAATGGCAGGTGATATGATTTTTGGGATATTGTGGACACAATATCTGAGCTCGCAAAGCCTTACAAAAATGTTGAAGCTATTTTGAAAAATGTACTGACAGTGTCTGTAAGCTTACATTGTCAGTACAGGTATCAATGAAGGAGGAAAAGTCATATGAAAAGAGATATACGTAGTATTCGGAAACAATTTCGCTTAACAGAAACGGAAGAAAAACAAATACTAGATTTAATGAGAGAGAAAGGAGAGGATAATTTTTCTGATTTTCTCCGTAAAAGCTTACTATTGTCTGATGGACAAAAACAGATGGAAGAATGGTTCAACCTTTGGAAAAATCAAAAGTTGGAACAAATTAGCCGTGATGTTCATGAAATATTAATAATTTCTAAAATAAATCATCAGGTTACTCAAGAACATGTTTCTATTCTGCTAACTTGTATTCAAGAATTAATTAAAGAGGTAGAAAAAACAAATCCTCTTAGTGAAGATTTTAGAAACAAATACATGAGGTAGCAGAGTGGAACACCGATATAGAACGAATTTTAAAAAAGTCTTTTTATCTGATCTAGAATTAGTCAAATTAAATGAAAATATCTCAAAAAGTAACTGCTTATCCTTTTCAGAATATGCTAGACGAACTCTATTAGATCCTGGTATGAATTTCATCACCATTGATACAAATAGTTATCAAGATTTAATTTTTGAATTAAAACGAATAGGAAATAATATTAATCAAATAGCCAGAAGCATAAATTATTCGAACTTAATAACGGAAGTTGAATTAGATGAATTGAGAAAAGGTATAGAAGAGTTAATAGTAGAAGTGGAGAAAGATTTTCTTATCCAATCTGAAAAATTGAGGAAATTTTATGGTCATCACTAAACACTTTGCGATACATGGAAAAAATTATCGTTGTAAATTAATTAAATATATTTTGAATCCAAGTAAAACAAAAAACCTAACACTAGTTTCAGATTTTGGTATGAGAAATTATTTAGATTTTCCAAGTTATAAAGAACTAGTGAAGATGTACAATGATAATTTTTTAAGTAATGATACTCTTTATGAGTTTCGTCATGATAGGCGAGAAGTAAATCAACGAAAAATTCATTCTCATCACATCATTCAGTCCTTTTCTCCAGATGACCATCTAACTCCCGAACAAATCAATCGGATTGGTTATGAGACAGTTAAAGAGTTGACAGGAGGTAGATTTCGTTTCATTGTAGCAACACATGTCGATAAAGGTCATATCCACAATCACATCATCCTAAATTCAATTGATCAGAATTCTGATAAAAAGTTTCTATGGGATTATAAGGCAGAACATAATCTACGAATGGTTTCTGATCGTCTTTCAAAAATAGCTGGGGCAAAAATTATAGAAAATCGTTATTCCCATCGTCAGTATGAAGTTTATCGCAAAACAAATTACAAATATGAAATAAAACAACGAGTATATTTTCTAATCGAGAACTCGAAAAATTTTGAAGATTTCAAGAAAAAAGCAAAAGCTTTACATTTAAAAATTGATTTTAGACACAAGCATGTTACTTTTTTTATGACTGATTCAAATATGAAACAAGTCGTACGTGATAGTAAATTGAGTAGAAAACAACCTTATAATGAAACTTATTTTAAGAAAAAGTTTGTTCAAAGGGAAATCATAAATATCTTAGAATTTTTACTTCCGAAAATGAAGAATATGAATGAATTGATTCAACAAGCAGAATTTTTTGGATTAAAAATAATTCCGAAAGAAAAACATGTTCAATTTGAATTTGATGAGATAAAGCTTTCAGAACAGGAATTGGGAAAAATGAATCGGTATAGTGTTAGCTATTTTCAAGACTATGTTAATAACAAAAATGAAACTGTTGTCTTAGATAATAAAAATTTAGTTGAACTTTACAATAAAGAAAAGCTAATTAAAGAAAAAGAGTTGCCGACAGAAGAGGTGGTATGGAAATCCTATCAAGATTTCAAGAGAAATAGGGATGCAGTTCATGAGTTTAAAGTAAAGTTGAATCTTAATCAAATAGAAGAAGTAGTAGACGATGGAATTTACATTAAGGTACAGTTTGGTATCCGACAAGAAGGACTTATTTTTGTACCAAATATTCAAATCAATATGGAAGAAGAAAAAGTTAAAGTATTTATCAGAGAAACTAGTTCTTACTATGTATATCATAAAGATTCAGCAGAAAAAAATCGCTTTATGAAAGGTAAAACTTTGATTAGGCAATTTAATCTTCAGTATGAACCGCAGCAT
>NZ_RJOH01000037.1:0-3073 GCF_003942995.1 Streptococcus mitis
ACACGTACAAACCAGNACCAACAGTCCAAACAGTGGACAATGGAGCAGTACCAGAAGCAAGAAACAGCATTGGCAATGTGGACAGCTTACCACCGAAAACAACGTTTGAATGGAAAGATGGCGCACCAAATACAGCCGTAGGACAACCAGGCGAAGTATCCGGAACAGTGATCGTTCGTTACCCAGATGGCACAAGCGAAGAAGTTCCAGTGAAAGTCAATGTCAAAGGACAAGCAGACACGTACAAACCAGAACCAACAGTCCAAACAGTGGACAATGGAGCAGTACCAGAAGCAAGAAACAGCATTGGCAATGTGGACAGCTTACCACCGAAAACAACGTTTGAATGGAAAGATGGCGCACCAAATACAGCCGTAGGACAACCAGGCGAAGTATCCGGAACAGTGATCGTTCGTTACCCAGATGGCACAAGCGAAGAAGTTCCAGTGAAGCTGACTGTCCGTCAAATAAATGTTAAAGGCACTCCAGAAACACAACCAGAAGCACCAGACTTCACAGGAGGCGTAAACACACCGGATGCACCGACAAACGAAATTCCAGACTATACGGACCCAATTGGTTCAACTGGAGTAGATGAAAATGGAAATCTCATCGTACCACCAATAGTAGAAGCACCAGACTTCACAGGAGGTGTAAACGCACCGGATGCACCAATAAGTGAAGTGCCAGAATACACAGACCCAATTGGATCGACTGGTGTAGATGGAAATGGAAACCTCATCATACCACCAAGTGTAGATATTCCTGAGTTTATGGGTGGAACAAGTACACCGGATGCACCAACTCATGAGTTCTCAGAGTTTAATGGGAACATTGCTATAAATGGTGAACTTCCAGAACCAGCTCAATTACCAAAAGTTAAACTGATTATTACTAAATGGGTTGATGAAAACGGTAATGAGTTGAAACCAGCAGATGCGAAAACTCCTAAAGTATTAGGTGAGGAAAATGAAGCATTTGAACATGGTGAAATCGAAGGTTATGAATTTGTAAGAACTGAAGTAGATGAAAATGGAGAAGTAGTTACACATATCTTTAGAAAAGTTGCCTCTTCAGGAGTAACTCAAACAAATGATAATGTGAAACCTGAACAGACTCCAGATGCTCTTCATGTTCCTACAAATGAAACACATGCTCAACCAGAAAAAGATGAAGTGAAACAGAAAGAAACTCAAACAACCTTGCCGAAAACTGGTACGGCAAATAGTTTAGGACTCTTATCTGTAGCAACAAGTTCAATTCTTTTTGGATTAGGCTTCTTCATTTTAAGTAAAAAAGAAGACGAAGAATGATCTTTGACGAAGTTAATGAATACAAGAATGTAAAATATATTCGGTGAATAGAAATATCCCCTAACGGTCAGTAATTGTTAGGGGATGTTGTATTATTAATTTTATTGTATTTCTTTCTCAACTACATAAGCTCCGAAAACTAAAAAGTAATAACCCTTTGATAACCTCTTGATTTTTAAAAGGGTTATATATGTAAAAATTGAGGATTTATCTCTTAAAAGAACTTGATTTCAGTGATAATTTACCATAAATATCATAATGTAGAAAAAACCAGCTCTTAAGATATAAGCTCGTAAAGCATCACAATTTAGTAAACGTTAATTCGAAAGAATTACTATACTTACAAAGAGCACCTTTCGGGGTGTTCTTTTTGTACTTTCTTACTAAATTGGTGCAATTGACACAGTTGTTACGGCTTTAGTCGCTTGCAAATGTGGCTGCAACCTGACGAGGTCAGTTGCCTGTAAACGTTAATCAATACGATTATATCAACGTTTACAGGCATTCAAGAATTTTCTCTTGGATGTCTTTTTTTGTCTAAAAATCAAGAGTTACCCTAAAATTCACTCCATCATTTTTTAGACTACGAAATGCAATATCTGCAACTGTCTGATTTACAGTATCTTTTGTGTTGACATAAGTCTTAGTTACTTCTTTATCAATGTGAGTTAAAGCTTCTGAAATAGCTTCGAGTGAGAGTCCTGCTTGTTTTGCAAGTGTCGCTCCTGTATGTTGCAGTTTATGAGGTACAACATGTGCTAGTTCTTTATATCGCTTTCTGATATTTTTCATTTTATTGTTTAGATAGTCAGCATGTAAAGGCTTGTTGATGTTTCCTTTTGTGTCGATATATGTAAAAACAAATTGTTCTGGATTACTGATGATGCCAAACTTTGCTAGTTCATATTTTTGTTGCTATTTTTAAGAAGTTGCCTTATCAACAATTTTAAAGAAATTTTTGGAGCTATGTTGGACTGAAAGATATTGTGCTGATGATAATCTAAAAAATTATCATTTAACTTATCTTTGGAAAAACTGTAGAATTTCAAAAATTACTACAGACCTTGAATTTTACTTATCATTTCAATGATTTAAATTGCTTACATTTTATTTTGATATGTTTTACGGTAATCTCCAGGAGAAAGTCCAGTCCTTTGCTTAAAAATTTTAGTAAAGTAAGAATAATTATCATACCCTACTTGACAGGATACTTGTGATATCGAGATATTTGTTTGAGATAGGAGAGATTTAGCAGCATTAATGCGCTTATCCGTTATATATTTAACAAGAGTTTCTCCAGTTTCTTTTTTAAAAATTCTAGCTAAATGATCTGCACTGAGATAAACCATATCTGCTAATATAGAACGATTTATATCCTCATAGTAGTGATGATCTATGTATTCGACAATACGTTGAATACTATTTTTCTGGTTTTCAATGTTTGTTGCAAATTTCTTAGCATGTGACCAATAATAATCAAAGTAATCCTGAAAAGATTCAATTGAATGAAAGCGTCGTTGGAATAAGAAATCATGAGTGCTATTTTGGAACAATTTATGTGCCGAAATTCCTTTTTGATCTAGATATATTCCTATTTGTTGAGTCCAATCTAGTAAAATTTGTTGTAGTGTGAAAGTAGGAATTTGAGAATTATAAGTAAGTGAATTAATTTTTTCTCTTAATTCGTATTCACTTAAGGTATCTAAAAAAGTAATTGAAAGAGTTTCTGTTTTAAAAGAAGTTGGAAAACTATGTGGAAC
>NZ_RJOH01000038.1:0-2581 GCF_003942995.1 Streptococcus mitis
CAATTGCTGTTAATTTTTCTGCTAATTTTTTCGCTACTTCAGCTTTAGCCGCTGCTTTAACTGCTACTGTTGGGGTTACAGCTTCAATTGCTGCTATACCGTCTGTTTGAGCTGTTGCTACTCCTGCATTGTCAGTTGCTGCGTCAATTGCTTGATTTGCTTTTGTTGCTGCGTCTTGTGCTGCTTGTTTAGCCGCATCTTTTTCTTCTTTCGTTGCGTTTGGAGTACCTTCAANTGCTGTTAATTTTTCTGCTAATTTTTTCGCTACTTCAGCTTTAGCCGCTGCTTTAACTGCTACTGTTGGGGTTACAGCTTCAATTGCTGCTATACCGTCTGTTTGAGCTGTTGCTACTCCTGCATTGTCAGTTGCTGCGTCAATTGCTTGATTTGCTTTTGTTGCTGCGTCTTGTGCTGCTTGTTTAGCCGCATCTTTTTCTTCTTTCGTTGCGTTTGGAGTACCTTCAAGTGCTGTTAATTTAGCTTTTTTAGCCTTATCAACTTCTAATTTAGCTTGAGCTTTTTGAAGCAACAAAGTCTGGGCGTTAATATCTGCTTGATTTTTTCGATTCGCTATTTCTACATTGTTAGTTTCTTCATTCAATATTTCTTGAGCCTTAGCTAATTCTGCTTGATAAGCAGTCCATGCTTCAGGTGTATAATCGATTTGATTTAATGTTGCTACCTTAGCTGCCTCTGCCTGCAGATCAGCTTTATACATATTAATCTTAACTGTTTGTTGTGCAACTGTATCACTACCTGTTTTTTTAGTTCCGTTATCAATCAGATTTCCTGAAGTTTGATAAGAAACTGTCCCCTCCAATTGTTTTTCAATTGGTTTGTTAGTTGGCAAACTAAAAGTATACGTTAAAGTCTGTTCTCGTTTAGGGTCTAAATTGTTAAAACCAAGGGTCAAACTAGTTCCATTTAGTTGGGCCGAGCTTGTACCTGTTGTTCCAACTAATGTTGCACCTTCTGGCAACTCAACTCTATACTGATTATTTGTAGAAGTTGAGAATCCTTTATTAATGACTTTTACAGTCACAGTAGTATTCACAGTAGTAGGAGTAGCAGAAGTAGCTGTAGATTCATAAGTAGTGTTCACAACTTCAGATACAAGATAAGAACCACTAGCAACACGAACATTACTTACAACTCCTCCTGCATTCTCATCAGATGATATAGATGGTTTATTGAATCTGTTATCACCACTATGATTTTCTGTACTTTTATCAAGAGCTGTTTCAAATTGAAGTCTTAATTTTGTTAAGCCTTTAGGAACATTTACAAGAACAGACATTTCTCCCATCGGAGTACCAGCATAACCTCTTGCATACTGACCGAGTACAGCTCCTGTTTCTGGATTTTTAGCAACTAGTTTTGCTCCATTATTACCACTATTTATATTTACTGTTGTCCCTCTCCAAGTTACCTTCACCTCTTGGCCACCCACTACATCAATATCTTGATAAATAGGACCAAATTCAGGTTTTTGACGACCACTCCACGCTTCTCTTCCTGGATATACTGCTAAAACAGCTCCTATTCCAGAACCTCTGTCACCCGGAAAAGCATCTCCATATTGAGATGCATTCGCAGTCCAAATAAGAGGAACTGTTGTTGTTGTTGAATTAACAGGTTTCCATCCTGTTAATTTACTTATATCGTTCTTGACAGTAATAGGATCTGATTTTGCAGTTGGAAGTACTGCTCCTTGGCTAGTATCATTAAAATTACCATTTACAATAGCTACATTTGTTGCATTCGTAGCTAGGGGATCTGTGCTTGTTACAGTGCTAGGAGTTGAATCTGTACGGAATGGGTTATTTGTATCCAACGCTTTCCCATTACGTTCATCTCTAGAACCTGAGTTTGCAATAGAATTAGACTCCAAAGTCTTCTCTGCGCTGGTAAGTTTTTTACCTTCACTTAACTTATCAGTTGTATTATCTAATGGTTGTTCTTTTTTCTTTTCAGATTTTGTTTGCAATTTTGATGTCGCTGTAATTAACTTTCTATATGCTGCAGTTAATTCAGCTTGAGTTGTTGCAGTGCTTAAAACAGTTCTTGATTCGTCTAAGATAGTTCTAAGATTATTAACGCTTTCTTCTGTCTTAGTAGCATATGTTCCTTTAGCAAACTTGCCATCAATCTCTTTGATTAAATCTGTTAATTCTTTCTTATCTAGAGTCTCCACCTTCTGGGGTGCTGATTCTGGAGAGGGACTATTTTCAACTGTTGAAGGTTGAGTATTTGTCTCTACTGTTGCAGCAGGACTAGTGGCTACTGTATTACCTTCATAGTTACCATTCTGGGCATTCAGTTCTTTAGGTTGCGGTGCTAAAGTCTCCCCATTAGTTGAAGGCACGCTTTGCTCTGCAGCATATACTCCTCCATTTCCTAAAAACATGAAAAACGCAGCTACTGCGACACTAGCTGCACCAAAGCTGACTTTACGAATAGAAAAACGTAATTGCTTTTCACAATCGTGTTTACCCTTATGAAACATCTAAATTTCCTCCAAAATAAATATCTGTATCTAACTAGATTACACTATTATCCCAATAATTCAATATCCCTTTTT
>NZ_RJOH01000039.1:0-2300 GCF_003942995.1 Streptococcus mitis
AAATTACATTCTGCAGAGAGGTTTATGTATTCAACAATAACACACAGTGAAGATTTGGAAAAATTAAATCATGTACAAAAATTTTTAGACTATCAAGAAAGTCTAAAAAAGGTTCAAACTAGTTTTACAGAGTTTGAATATCAAAATGAAACCCATATGACATTCTTATTGGAAACAAATTCTACTAAACATTTTATCAATGTTTCCAATCTTTCTATTCCATATGAAGATTATTTACTGTTAAAAACATATCTAAAATCACTAAGTAGCGATATAAGTGACCGTAAGTGGAAAAATATAACTACTAAAAATAGCGAATACTTAGTTAAATCCGTTCATTACGAAGGAAAAATAATTTATGCAGTCATATCCTCAGAAGATATCCTAAAACCTCTCAATAAACTTAATATTGGTAATAATGGTAAACTCTCCCTAAAAGAGCCTAACAATATACCGTCCTCTAATTACCTAATTCATGCCCAAAATGAAAAAACGCATTTACCTTTCGATATTTATGTTTTAGTCGATTATGCCGAAGTCTTTAGAAATATCACACTCTTAGAAGTATTTTTATCAGCTGTTCCTATCATTATCACAATTTTATCAATCATCATTATCCTGTATATTCGTCAGTGGATGATTAAACCTATAACAAGACTCACTGAACGGCTCTCTCAACTTGGGGACTCCATCCCCCCTTCTGAATTTTTTATATCTGAAGGTATACTAGAAATTGATAAGGCAAATGATAAACTTAATAAAGTAATTTTTGATATGCAAGAATTAAAAATACGAGAATACCATTCACAACTAGAACTTAAGAAGATTGAACTTAATTATCTTAAAAATCAAATCCGACCGCATTTCTACTTAAATATGTTATCAATGATTCATAGTATGCTTCAAACAAAAAACTACAAGGAAATTGAAGAATTAACTATCCTAACTTCAAATTATCTCCGTCATTTATTTATGGCTAATCAAGATTTTTCAGAACTTAAAGATGAAGTTCAGCATATTAAAGATTATTTAGAAATACAACGAATTCGATATGGAAATAGTATCTACTTTTCACTAGACTACAATTCTGATTTACAAAATACTCTTGTTCCATCATTACTGTTACAAACGTTTATTGAAAACACAATAAAACACGGTTTTTCATTTCAGGATTTATTTACAATTTTACTATCGATAAAAAAAGTAAAAACTGAGAACTCAGATTATATTCAGATTTGTATCGAAGATAATGGTCCAGGTTTCTCTGAAGAAATTTTATCAAAACTAAATCAGAAACAGTCTCTAATAACAGAAGATGGACATCATATTGGGATTACAAACACCATCGAACGTTTAAATCTTCTCTATCCTAATGACTATAGTATTGCATTTGAAAATAATGAAGAAGGTGGGGCTAAAATTCTTTTACTCATTCCATATAAGATTATAGATGGAGGTTATAATGAACATTTTATTAGTTGATGACGATCGCTTTATCATTGAGGCTTTACGAGAGAAAATAAATTGGGATAAACTACACATTGATATTGTTTATGTTGCCTATAGCCTCACTCAAGCTCAAAATATTATTAGAGAGTATCCTATTGATCTCATGATAAGCGATATAGAAATGCCTCAAGGCAGCGGCCTCGAACTCTTATCGTGGATTAGAAATGAAAAATATGATATAAAAACAATTTTTTTAACCAATTACGCCGACTTCAACTATGCTCAAAAAGCAATTGAATTACAAAGCTTCGAATACTATCTAAAACCCATTAACTTTGAAAAATTAGAATTTATTATTCAAAAAGCTATTAGTAAAATTGAGAATCATAACTCAAATGGAAAAAATGATTCACTTTTACAAATAGAAGATAATTTCTGGTATGATTACCTTAGAAAACCTCAAATTTCTCGCATTGATGAACTAGAAAACATAGCGAGCAAACAAGATTTTATTCTTAAACAACACCAGTATTTTTTCCTCGCAGTTTTAACCATTAATCTTAATGAAAAAGATTATTCTGTAGAAACTCCATCATGGACTTCTCAACTAAAAAAAGAACTTCAAAGAATTTCACAACCTTCTTATAAACTGATAAGTTTGTTTAAGATGGAAAGCCAGGTTGATCAATATGTTTGTCTTTTTAGAGTAGACTCATCAAAACGTAGTGACAAATTAGCATATGAGATTCATTCTCAAATTTCTAATAATTTCAGTAAATACTCCAACATTATATATAAGAGTTGCCATAAAATATCCGATATTTTATTTCATACTAAAGAACTCTACACTT
>NZ_RJOH01000040.1:0-2295 GCF_003942995.1 Streptococcus mitis
GATCTAGTAAAAATACTAGATTTAAAACCCAAACAACAATCCCTGTAATAAGCAATGTTTGATACAAAGAGGGATTGTTGAGTACCTCTAATCCCCCTGCCATAAACATAAAAAAGGCTATAGGATACAAAATAAAAATCCCATTTAATACCCCCCAAAGAGGAACTGGTCCCTTTATTCTACTTCTTTGAAATTCAAATGTTTTTTTAATTCGTTCCAGTATCATTTAAACCATCCTCTCATGCCTTTTAAAACTTTACTTTTTAAATCTATTTTTATCAAATTCTTTATTTTGAATCAAATCCGAAGACACTTCTATATGCTTAATTGGTCTTATTTCCTTAACATCATGACGGTGTTGGTAGGCATAGATAATTATAAACCATGTAGCATAAAACAAATGTCCAAATGTCATCGAAAACAAGGACATCCCCCATCCCATAAAATAATCATATCCAATCATCGCTAGAAATATACAGATACATGATAAAATAAGTGGAGGAGCGAATACAAAGTTAAGCATAACTTTGCTGGCCTTCTGCGAGATAATTTCTTCAGAGTCTAAATTGACCAAACAGCTCATGACGACTATAACAATAATGGATTGAATAAGAGGGAGGGATAGCTTTAAACCGATAAAACTATGATCCCCACTCAAACTATTGAAAGCAATGATGGCATAAACATGGCCAGTCAGATACATGAGATAGGTTCCAAAGCTAGTTAAAATTCCTCGCTTAAGATCCAAAAGAAAAACCAGATTTAAAATCCAAACAACAATCCCTGTAATAATCAAGCCTTGATGTAAGGCAGGATTTTTTAAAATCCTTAATCCTGCAAGCCAAAATCCTGTAAATACCAAGGGATACAAAATAAAAATCCCATTTAACACCCCCCACAGAGGAACCGGTCCCTTTATTCTACTTCTTTGAAATTCAAATGTTTTTTTAATTCGTTCCAGTATCATTTAAACCATCCTCTCATGCCTTTGATTAGACTATTGGCGCCTCAAAACTTTATACATCTGACCTATGTCTTAATGGATAAAGTATATACCCCCACGAAAGAAATAGAAAAGGTGAAAATAGCAATTGTAATCCAAATAATAACCAAGAAGCAGCAGGGTTTCCTATTAAAATAAGTAAGATAACTGAAATTACAATAATAGCTCCTGGGATACCAAAAATTACACTAATAACTTTTTCTTTCAGCACTTGCTGACCATCAACACCACCTAATAATAGCATAAGAAGAAAAATTATTATTGGATATAAAAATATTGCAAATAAGTGAAATAAAAGGAATTGTTCTCCTCCACCTAGTCCTATTACAGCAAAGGGACCAGTTATATATGTAACAACACCCATAATATAGGTAATTAGTCCCGTTGCAAAATTACTTTGTAACTTTGACATTAAAATAATTACAAAAGAAAGTAACTCTAAAACTACTGCTATGATATTTATAGAACTGAAAACATATTGATNTACTAAACTATTTGCTGTCATAAAGAACATGAACATTATCAAAGGAAATATAACAAATACTTGGGTTAATGTCCCCCACATCGGAACAGGTCCCTTAGCATTATTTAATATATCTATCAATGTTCTATGAAATCGTTTCTTCATTTAAACCATCCTCTCATGCCTTTAAAAACTTTACTTTTTAAATCTATCACTGTCAAATTCTCGATTTGAAATCATATCTGGGTTTACCTTTATATGCTTGATTGGCCTTGTTTCCTCAACATCAAGACGGTGTTGGTAGGCATAGATAATTATAAACCATGTTTGATATAAAGCAGAGCCAAAAATCATTAACAATAAGGATACTCCCCACCCCATTAAAAAATTATATCCAATGATAGCTAGAAAAATAAAGCAAAGAGATAAAAGTATTATCGGTCCCACTACAAAATTAAGCATAATTTTTCCAGCCTTCTCCGAGATAATTTCTTCAGAGTCCAAGTCAACCAAACAGCTCATGACGATAATAATTACAAGCGCGTAGATAAGGGGGAGAGATAACTTTAGAACAATAAAGTTATGGTCCCCACTCATAGCGCTAAAGCCAATAATGGCATAAATATGACCAGTCAGATACATGAGATAGGTTCCAAAACTGGTTAAAATCCCTCGCTTAAGATCTAGTAAAAATACTAGATTTAAAACCCAAACAACAATCCCTGTAATAAGCAATGTTTGATACAAAGAGGGATTGTTGAGTACCTCTAATCCCCCTGCCATAAACATAAAAAAGGCTATAGGATACAAAATAAAAATCCCATTTAAT
>NZ_RJOH01000041.1:0-1581 GCF_003942995.1 Streptococcus mitis
ATCTAAGTTCTTTATTTTTAAATGACTAAAATTATATTGAAAGAGATTAATAAGGAATAACACAATAATTTTAGCTAGTAAAGAGAAAATCATTATTCCTAGATCAGTTTCATATAGTCTATTCAATATCGGAATATTATAAATTACAAAGTAACCTAAAAAATTTTTAATGACATCCCAAAATCCAAGTGGAAATAATGAGTAAAAAAGTAATAAAGAGACCTTACTTCTTAATTCACCAATAGACAAAGTATACAAGATAAAAAAAGTGGGATAAATCAATACCGACCCAAAAAAATAAAATTCTGTTGATTTAAATACAACAATGAATAGTAATATTGAAAGATAGAACAGAATAATGGATATTCCGATTTTTTTCAGATTTAATCTCTCACCTAAAACTCTAGCATGGATACATAACATTAGAAAAGTACCTATAATATCTAGAAAAAATATCATCTAAATCTCCTTAGTCATGAAGTCTTTCGACAGCTTTCATGAGTGAACGTATCTTTAACCTAGAGACAATACAAGAGGACCCGTTTTGAAAATGAACTACCCGATTTTCTTTATCAATTGAAGAAATATTATAAGGATTTACGATAAACGATCTATGACATTGAAATAAGCGTGGTTCCTGTTCTATGATTTCGGATAATTGTCCATAAAATTCAACTATGTCTCGTTTTGAATAGAGTGTCAATTTATGGGCTATTGACGATGTCTCAATATACAATAAATCTTTAAAAGGGACTTGAATTTGAGCTTTAGATCCTGTAAATATAAAAGAGTCCTCAGATACTGTTATTCCTTGATTATCGCTAACACTTAAAATAACATTTTCAATTCGTTTGATAAATAATGGTTCAGGTAATTCTTTATCAATGAAATCAATAGCTGATACTAAATATTCAAAAGATACAGGCATAAACTCAGAATGTGATGTTACAAAAGCAATCACTGCTTGAGAATCAAGTTTTCTAATTTCTCTAGCAACGTCTAATCCTCTTTTGTCAGCATCTTTTATTTCAATATCAAGTAAAAATAATTGATGATTTCCTCTCTCTGAAATGTCCTCTAAAAGCTGTTGAGGTTTTCCATAAACCTCAAAATGCCTATACTCAATCTTATTATCCACCAAAATTTTTTTGACAACATTTTCAATTCTAGTCTGTTGTAAAAAATTATCTTCTAGTATAAAAATATTCACTACTTCACTCCTATATATTTTTCCACTGATTTTTTAATATTGTAAAGTGTCTTCTAGAACAAGCAATGTCTGATACTCTATCATCCAAAAACATAATCGTTCTTGTCTCATGATTAAATCCTGCTATTTTATCTTTATTCACAAGAAACTTTCTATGGCATCTAATAAGTTCTTCTGAACTTTCCTCTTCGATTTTAGCTAGTGAGGTTGAAGCTTCAAAATTCCCTTCGGCTGTTACAAAAAGAACAGCATGAGCTTTTGTAGGGTGAGTTGTAACATAATAAATTTTAGAGAGTGATACCTTTACTATAGCTCTATCTTGATATAAAATGTAGTCTTTCATATTTAGCCTCCTTCTATCAGTTTAATAT
>NZ_RJOH01000042.1:0-1465 GCF_003942995.1 Streptococcus mitis
GCTTCAGCTTCAGCATCGACTAGTGCAGTGGCTTCAGCTTCAGCGTCAACAAGTGCNGTGGCTTCAGCTTCAGCATCTACTAGTGCAGTGGCTTCAGCTTCAGCATCGACTAGTGCAGTGGCTTCAGCTTCAGCGTCAACAAGTGCGGTGGCTTCAGCTTCAGCATCGACTAGTGCAGTGGCTTCAGCTTCAGCATCTACTAGTGCAGTAGCTTCAGCTTCAGCGTCAACAAGTGCAGTAGCTTCAGCTTCAGCATCGACTAGTGCAGTGGCTTCAGCTTCAGCGTCAACAAGTGCAGTGGCTTCAGCTTCAGCGTCAACAAGTGCGGTGGCTTCAGCTTCAGCATCTACTAGCGCAGTGGCTTCAGCTTCAGCGTCAACAAGTGCGGTGGCTTCAGCTTCAGCATCGACTAGTGCAGTGGCTTCAGCTTCAGCGTCAACAAGTGCGGTAGCAAGTGCTTCAGCGTCAACAAGTGCGGTGGCTTCAGCTTCAGCATCTACTAGTGCAGTGGCTTCAGCTTCAGCGTCAACAAGTGCGGTGGCTTCAGCTTCAGCATCAACAAGTGCGGTAGCAAGTGCTTCAGCGTCAACAAGTGCAGTAGCTTCAGCTTCAGCATCGACTAGCGCAGTGGCTTCAGCTTCAGCATCTACTAGCGCAGTAGCTTCAGCTTCAGCGTCAACAAGTGCGGTGGCTTCAGCTTCAGCGTCAACAAGTGCGGTAGCAAGTGCTTCAGCATCTACTAGTGCAGTGGCTTCAGCTTCAGCGTCAACAAGTGCGGTGGCTTCAGCTTCAGCGTCAACAAGTGCGGTAGCAAGTGCTTCAGCATCTACTAGTGCAGTGGCTTCAGCTTCAGCGTCAACNAGTGCGGTGGCTTCAGCTTCAGCATCAACAAGTGCGGTAGCAAGTGCTTCAGCGTCAACAAGTGCAGTAGCTTCAGCTTCAGCGTCAACAAGTGCGGTAGCAAGTGCTTCAGCATCGACTAGCGCAGTGGCTTCAGCTTCAGCGTCAACAAGTGCGGTGGCTTCAGCTTCAGCATCGACTAGCGCAGTGGCTTCAGCTTCAGCGTCAACAAGTGCAGTAGCTTCAGCTTCAGCGTCAACAAGTGCGGTGGCTTCAGCTTCAGCGTCAACAAGTGCGGTAGCAAGTGCTTCAGCATCGACTAGCGCAGTGGCTTCAGCTTCAGCATCTACTAGTGCAGTGGCTTCAGCTTCAGCGTCAACAAGTGCGGTGGCTTCAGCTTCAGCATCAACAAGTGCGGTAGCAAGTGCTTCAGCGTCAACAAGTGCAGTAGCTTCAGCTTCAGCGTCAACAAGTGCGGTGGCTTCAGCTTCAGCNTCGACNAGTGCAGTGGCTTCAGCTTCAGCGTCAACAAGTGCGGTAGCAAGTGCTTCAGCATCGACTAGCGCAGTGGCTTCAGCTTCAGCGTCAACAAGTGCAGTAGCTTCAGCTTCAGCGTCAACAAGTG
>NZ_RJOH01000043.1:0-864 GCF_003942995.1 Streptococcus mitis
TTCCAATAAGGTCTAACTCAACCGTCCCCAAAGTTAAATCCTTATGTATTTAATCAGAAAGATTATTTTTCGCATATTTTTTTATGTCTTTGGGATAAAATCCCTTATATTTTTTGAAGCATGTACTAAATTTACTGTGAGAGGAATATCCTACAGCCTCTGCTATATCTTGAATTTTAAGGGTAGAGTTCAGTAGGAGTAATTCCGCCATATTCATTCTCCGTCTTTGAGTATATTCTGTAATTGTACATTGATATTTTTGCTTAAATAACTTTTTTAGTTTTGTGCCGCTCATAGTGGATATTTTTTCTAAAGTATCCTGTGAGATAGATGTTGCATAATGATCGTCTATATAATTGGCGACATTTTTCAAAGCCTCATCATCGGCAATAGATAGTGGATTGCTGTACTTATTTAAAAAAGAGTCTATTGTAATACTTAACCATTCCTTTGCCTTTGACTCAAAAAAGATTTCAGCAGCAGGAGATGCCATCTTGCAATTAAGGATATCTTTTGCGATTCTTTCTAAAGGCTTGTTTATTATAATGCTGGTATTAAAAAATAAATCTTCATAGTTACAGACTTTATTCTTATAAGAGGACAGGCATTGCTCTATCATGGACTGATTGAAATTTATACCGATTCCTAAATAAGGAGAATTTTTGTGAAGTATAAACCTATAGTCTTTAGAATTTTTTGTATTTATAGTAAAAAGTGAATTTGAAGAAAGATTTTGATAAGGATTAAAACATTCACCGTTTGCTGTAACTAAATAAGATAAATAAAGGGAATAGAAATTATTCAAACCAGAAAAACTTGTATGGATAATTTCTTTTTTTATGAAAACATCATAAATATCAATAG
>NZ_RJOH01000044.1:0-846 GCF_003942995.1 Streptococcus mitis
GTTGGTAGAGCATCTGATTTGTAATCAGAGGGTCGCGTGTTCAAGTCATGTAGCCGGCATTTTTAGATAGAAGAAAACGGTGCGAACGTAGTTCAGTGGTAGAACACCACCTTGCCAAGGTGGGGGTCGCGGGTTCGAATCCCGTCGTTCGCTTAGAGAGGCCGGGGTGGCGGAACTGGCAGACGCACAGGACTTAAAATCCTGCGATTGGTAACGATCGTACCGGTTCGATTCCGGTCCTCGGCATAATATAATGAGCACCCTTAGCTCAACTGGATAGAGTACCTGACTACGAATCAGGCGGTTAGAGGTTCGACTCCTCTAGGGTGCATTTTTCTATTTAACTCGGGAAGTAGCTCAGCTTGGTAGAGTACTTGGTTTGGGACCAAGGTGTCGCAGGTTCGAATCCTGTCTTCCCGATTCATGGCGGTGTAGCTCAGCTGGCTAGAGCGTCCGGTTCATACCCGGGAGGTCGGGGGTTCGATCCCCTTCGCCGCTATAATGATCTTGTTGGACCTTTAGCTCAGCTGGTTAGAGCTCTCGGCTCATAACCGAGTGGTCGTAGGTTCAAGTCCTACAAGGTCCATTTGAATAGTATGGAGGATTACCCAAGTCCGGCTGAAGGGAACGGTCTTGAAAACCGTCAGGCGTGTAAAAGCGTGCGTGGGTTCGAATCCCACATCCTCCTTTTGTATTAACGCGGGATGGAGCAGCTCGGTAGCTCGTCGGGCTCATAACCCGAAGGTCGTAGGTTCAAATCCTGCTCCCGCAATAAGGCTCGGTAGCTCAGTTGGTAGAGCAATGGATTGAAGCTCCATGTGTCGGCGGTTCGATTCCGTCTCGCGC
>NZ_RJOH01000045.1:0-766 GCF_003942995.1 Streptococcus mitis
TGCAGTGGCTTCAGCTTCAGCATCTACTAGTGCAGTAGCTTCAGCTTCAGCGTCAACAAGTGCAGTAGCTTCAGCTTCAGCATCGACTAGTGCAGTGGCTTCAGCTTCAGCGTCAACAAGTGCAGTGGCTTCAGCTTCAGCGTCAACAAGTGCGGTGGCTTCAGCTTCAGCATCTACTAGNGCAGTGGCTTCAGCTTCAGCGTCAACAAGTGCGGTGGCTTCAGCTTCAGCATCTACTAGTGCAGTGGCTTCAGCTTCAGCGTCAACAAGTGCGGTGGCTTCAGCTTCAGCATCAACAAGTGCGGTAGCAAGTGCTTCAGCGTCAACAAGTGCAGTAGCTTCAGCTTCAGCNTCGACTAGNGCNGTGGCTTCAGCTTCAGCGTCAACAAGTGCGGTAGCAAGTGCTTCAGCATCNACTAGNGCAGTGGCTTCAGCTTCAGCGTCAACAAGTGCGGTGGCNTCAGCNTCAGCATCGACTAGCGCAGTGGCTTCAGCTTCAGCGTCAACAAGTGCGGTAGCAAGTGCTTCAGCATCNACTAGNGCAGTGGCTTCAGCTTCAGCGTCAACAAGTGCGGTGGCTTCAGCTTCAGCATCTACTAGTGCAGTGGCTTCAGCTTCAGCGTCAACAAGTGCGGTGGCTTCAGCTTCAGCATCTACTAGTGCAGTGGCTTCAGCTTCAGCGTCAACAAGTGCGGTGGCTTCAGCTTCAGCATCAACAAGTGCGGTAGCAAGTGCTTCAGCGTCAACAAGTGCAGTAGCTTCAGCT
>NZ_RJOH01000046.1:0-753 GCF_003942995.1 Streptococcus mitis
TGTACCAATTAAGGTAAAAGACGTAACAGGACCGACAGTCACAGCTAATGGCGCAACCGTTACAAGAAAAGAAGCGATTACGGCAATTCCAGTAACAGTAGCGGATAATACAGGTGGGGTTGGTTTACGTGGTCAAAACCCAGTTCAAGTGACAGGTTTACCGACAGGCTTAAGTTATGCCAATAACCAAATTACGGGAACACCAACGGCAGCTAAAGGGAATTACAATGTAACGATTACAGCCTATGACAAGAATGACAATCCTACTACAAAAACGATTACAATCAAGGTTCAGGACCAAACGGNTAAGTATAATCCGACAGGTGCAGAGCTAACGGTTAATCAAAACCACGTGCCTACAGATGCGGAAATCACAGGAAAAGTAAGNGGTCATGGNCCAGGAACNCTAACAGTCGTAAGTAAACCANCAACAGCTACTGCAGGTAATGCCGGAAACGCAGTCGTAAGAGTTACTTATCCAGATACATCAACAGATACTGTTACTGTACCAATTAAGGTAAAAGACGTAACAGGACCGACAGTCACAGCTAATGGCGCAACCGTTACAAGAAAAGAAGCGATTACGGCAATTCCAGTAACAGTAGCGGATAATACAGGTGGGGTTGGTTTACGTGGTCAAAACCCAGTTCAAGTGACAGGTTTACCGACAGGCTTAAGTTATGCCAATAACCAAATTACGGGAACACCAACGGCAGCTAAAGGGAATTACAATGTAACGATTACAGCCTATGA
>NZ_RJOH01000047.1:0-753 GCF_003942995.1 Streptococcus mitis
TAACGAAAAACGAGCCAATCACTGCAATTCCAGTTACAGTAACGGATAACCAAGGAGGCCGAGGCTTACGTGAAGAAAATCCAGTTCAAGTCACAGGTTTACCAGACGGATTGACTTATGCGAACGGAGAAATCACAGGAACACCAACNGCNNCTAAAGGGAATTACAATGTAACGATTACAGCCTATGATAAAGATGGCAACCCAACTACTGAAACCATCACAATCAAAGTGCAAGAACAAACTGACAAATACAATCCAACAGGAGAAGAATTGACAGTAGACCAAAATCACGTACTTACAGATGCAGAAATCACTGCTAAAGTAAAAGATTTCGGTCCAGGAACACTAACAGTAGAAAGCAANCCATCCACAGCAACAGTAGGAGATGCTGGAAACGCGGTTGTGAAAGTGACGTATCCAGACGGATCAAGTGACACAGTCAACGTACCAGTAAAAGTACGAGATGTCACAGGACCAAGCATCACAGCTAACGGCGCAACCGTAACGAAAAACGAGCCAATCACTGCAATTCCAGTTACAGTAACGGATAACCAAGGAGGCCGAGGCTTACGTGAAGAAAATCCAGTTCAAGTCACAGGTTTACCAGACGGATTGACTTATGCGAACGGAGAAATCACAGGAACACCAACAGCCCCTAAAGGGAATTACAATGTAACGATTACAGCCTATGATAAAGATGGCAACCCAACTACTGAAACCATCACAATCAAAGTGCAAGAACAAACTGACA
>NZ_RJOH01000048.1:0-748 GCF_003942995.1 Streptococcus mitis
CGGCAAAGTTGATCCAACAACAGAAGGTAAAGACGGCGATAAATACGTTAACACAGAAACAGGTGACGTNTTCGTTAAGAATAACGGCAACTGGGAAAAAGAAGGTAACATCAAGGGACCTAAGGGTGATAAAGGTGCAGAAGGTGCGCAAGGACCTAAAGGTGCGGATGGAGCTCAAGGTTTACCAGGACGCGACGGACGTGATGGAGCACAAGGACCTGCAGGACGTGACGGACGTGATGGACGCGACGGAAAAGACGTATTGAACGGCAAAGTTGATCCAACAACAGAAGGTAAAGACGGCGATAAATACGTTAACACAGAAACAGGTGACGTTTTCGTTAAGAATAACGGCACATGGGAAAAAGAAGGTAACATCAAGGGACCTAAGGGTGATAAAGGTGCAGAAGGTGCGCAAGGACCTAAAGGTGCGGATGGAGCTCAAGGTTTACCAGGACGCGACGGACGTGATGGAGCACAAGGACCTGCAGGACGTGACGGTCGTGATGGACGCGACGGAAAAGACGTATTGAACGGCAAAGTTGATCCAACAACAGAAGGTAAAGACGGCGATAAATACGTTAACACAGAAACAGGTGACGTNTTCGTTAAGAATAACGGCAACTGGGAAAAAGAAGGTAACATCAAGGGACCTAAGGGTGATAAAGGTGCAGAAGGTGCGCAAGGACCTAAAGGTGCGGATGGAGCTCAAGGTTTACCAGGACGCGACGGACGTGATGGAGCACAA
>NZ_RJOH01000049.1:0-738 GCF_003942995.1 Streptococcus mitis
CGGGTGGTTTGTCCCAGGGCTATAAGCCCAAATTACCAGCCAGCGCCTAAAGACGCTGGCTTTCACTTTGTTCAAGCCTTATTGCTCTTGACTCGTCACTTGCCTCTCAAAGAGGCTTTAGTATTACTTACCACTATCCCTAAAGGGATCCTCATATTCTTTTACACTTAATTTATCTAGTGCTATATCATGCTTTTCCTGTTCTTGAATATATTTCTTAATTGTGGCTTCATTAAGCCCTACTGTACTCACATAATAACCTTCCGCCCAGAAATGCCGATTTCCAAACTTGTACTTGAGATTGGCGTGTTTGTCAAACATCATGAGTGCACTTTTTCCTTTTAAATAACCCATGAAACTCGAAACACTTGTCCTTGGTGGAATACTGACTAACATGTGTACATGGTCTGGCATTAAGTGACCCTCGATAATTTCAACTCCTTTATAACTACACAAGCGATGAAATATTTCGCCTAAACTACTTCGATATTGATTATAGATGACTTTTCGTCTATACTTAGGGGTGAACACAATGTGATACTTACAGTGCCACTTTGTGTGCGATAAACTATGAGCCTTTTGTGCCATATTTTTCTCCTTTCGCTTTACAATTGGCTTGAACACCTTTATTGTATCGCGTTCGGAGTTTTTTTGGTATAACCTTCGACGCGCACCCGCATAGCGGGTGGTTGTTTTGTCTCGCACCTAACGGAGCGAGACGGACTAATAGTCACATAA
>NZ_RJOH01000050.1:0-691 GCF_003942995.1 Streptococcus mitis
CGGGTGGTTTGTCCCAGGGCTATAAGCCCAAATTACCAGCCAGCGCCTAAAGACGCTGGCTTTCACTTTGTTCAAGCCTTATTGCTCTTGACTCGTCACTTGCCTCTCAAAGAGGCTTTAGTATTACTTACCACTATCCCTAAAGGGATCCTCATATTCTTTTACACTTAATTTATCTAGTGCTATATCATGCTTTTCCTGTTCTTGAATATATTTCTTAATTGTGGCTTCATTAAGCCCTACTGTACTTACATAATAACCTTCCGCCCAGAAATGTCGATTCCCAAACTTGTACTTGAGATTGGCGTGTTTGTCAAACATCATGAGTGCACTTTTTCCTTTTAAATAACCCATGAAACTCGAAACACTTATCCTTGGTGGAATACTTACTAACATGTGTACATGGTCTGGCATTAAGTGACCCTCGATAATTTCAACTCCTTTATAACTACACAAGCGATGAAATATTTCGCCTAAACTACTTCGATATTGATTATATATAACTTTTCGTCTATACTTAGGGGTGAACACAATGTGATACTTACAGTGCCACTTTGTGTGCGATAAACTATGAGCCTTTTGTGCCATATTTTTCTCCTTTCGCTTTACAATTGGCTTGAACACCTTTATTGTATCGCGTTCGGAGTTTTTTTGGTATAACCTTCGACGCGCACCCGCATAGCGGGTGGTT
>NZ_RJOH01000051.1:0-599 GCF_003942995.1 Streptococcus mitis
CTACTGCACTTGTTGACGCTGAAGCACTTGCTACCGCACTTGTTGATGCTGAAGCTGAAGCCACCGCACTTGTTGACGCTGAAGCTGAAGCCACTGCACTAGTAGATGCTGAAGCTGAAGCCACCGCACTTGTTGACGCTGAAGCTGAAGCCACTGCACTAGTNGATGCTGAAGCTGAAGCCACCGCACTTGTTGACGCTGAAGCTGAAGCCACTGCACTNGTNGANGCTGAAGCTGAAGCCACTGCACTAGTAGATGCTGAAGCTGAAGCCACTGCACTAGTCGATGCTGAAGCTGAAGCCACCGCACTTGTTGACGCTGAAGCTGAAGCCACTGCACTAGTCGATGCTGAAGCTGAAGCTACTGCACTTGTTGACGCTGAAGCACTTGCTACCGCACTTGTTGACGCTGAAGCTGAAGCCACTGCACTAGTCGATGCTGAAGCTGAAGCCACCGCACTTGTTGACGCTGAAGCTGAAGCCACTGCGCTAGTAGATGCTGAAGCTGAAGCCACCGCACTTGTTGACGCTGAAGCTGAAGCCACTGCACTTGTTGACGCTGAAGCTGAAGCCACTGCACTAGTCGATGCTGAAGCTGAA
>NZ_RJOH01000052.1:0-556 GCF_003942995.1 Streptococcus mitis
GGATTAACTGTAGAAGAAGCAGAGAAATTAATCGATAAAGCAAATGAGAAAGCTGCAGGGATTAACTGTAGAAGAAGCAGAGAAATTAATCGATAAAGCAAATGAGAAAGCTGCAGAAGAAGATAAAGAAGCGGCAGCAAAAGAAAAAGCAGCACAAGACGAGTTCTTAGCAAATTATGATAAAGCATTAGAAGAGGCTGTCAAAGAATTAGAAAAAGCTGAAACGAATAGTCCAGAAGAAGCAAAAGCAAAAGCTGACACAATTGCGGCGTTAAAAGCAGCATCAGACGCAACAAGAAAACAAATCGTAGAAGGTTTCGAAAAAGGATTAACTGTAGAAGAAGCAGAGAAATTAATCGATAAAGCAAATGAGAAAGCTGCAGAAGAAGATAAAGAAGCGGCAGCAAAAGCAAAAGCAGCACAAGACGAGTTCTTAGCAAATTATGATAAAGCATTAGAAGAGGCTGTCAAAGAATTAGAAAAAGCTGAAACGAATAGTCCAGAAGAAGCAAAAGCAAAAGCTGACACAATTGCAGCGTTAAAAGCAGCATCAGAC
>NZ_RJOH01000053.1:0-525 GCF_003942995.1 Streptococcus mitis
TTTTTACTGGTATTTCTTCTTTCGATCCATCTGGATACGTTACGGTTACTTTACCTGTAATTTCATCTCCTGGATTCTTATCCTCTGGAATTGTCACAGTTACTTTGCCCTTGTCATCTACGGTGATGCCTGGTGTATCACTTTCGAATTTTGTACCCTCTGGAAGTGGTTTGCCAGTCTCTTCTGTTACTGGTATTTCTACCTTAGTTCCTGGTTTNCCTTGTCCATCGTCATACTTAGGATTGTAGATGTCTTTATCGCGTTTGGTTACTGTTATTTTTACTGGTATTTCTTCTTTCGATCCATCTGGATACGTTACGGTTACTTTACCTGTAATTTCATCTCCTGGATTCTTATCCTCTGGAATTGTCACAGTTACTTTGCCCTTGTCATCTACGGTGATGCCTGGTGTATCACTTTCGAATTTTGTACCCTCTGGAAGTGGTTTGCCAGTCTCTTCTGTTACTGGTATTTCTACCTTAGTTCCTGGTTTACCTTGTCCATCGTCATACTTAGGATTGTAGA
>NZ_RJOH01000054.1:0-509 GCF_003942995.1 Streptococcus mitis
CAGCGTCAACAAGTGCGGTGGCTTCAGCTTCCTTCAGCATCTACTAGTGCAGTGGCTTCAGCTTCAGCGTCAACAAGTGCGGTGGCTTCAGCTTCAGCATCAACAAGTGCGGTAGCAAGTGCTTCAGCGTCAACAAGTGCAGTAGCTTCAGCTTCAGCATCGACTAGCGCAGTGGCTTCAGCTTCAGCGTCAACAAGTGCGGTAGCAAGTGCTTCAGCATCGACTAGCGCAGTGGCTTCAGCTTCAGCGTCAACAAGTGCGGTAGCTTCAGCTTCAGCATCGACTAGTGCAGTGGCTTCAGCTTCAGCGTCAACAAGTGCGGTGGCTTCAGCTTCAGCATCTACTAGTGCAGTGGCTTCAGCTTCAGCATCGACTAGTGCAGTGGCTTCAGCTTCAGCGTCAACAAGTGCGGTNGCTTCAGCTTCAGCATCGACTAGTGCAGTGGCTTCAGCTTCAGCATCTACTAGTGCAGTAGCTTCAGCTTCAGCGTCAACAAGTGCAGTAGCTTC